>JADYZL010000021.1 GCA_020853155.1 Bryobacterales bacterium | reverse complement strand
GCCGCCCTTCAGCGCCGCCGCGCCCACATCGAGGCGCAACTGCGATTGCGGCTTCGGCCCGGAGTGGCACTCATAGCAATTCGCGCGGAAGATGGGCTCGATGTCCCGATGGAAATCCACCGTTCCACCGGCGGGGGCGGAGGTTGCCACGGTGGCCGCAACGGCCGCGGGGGGATCCACTGCGGGCATGCCGTCGATCCACTGCTTGATGAGGGCGATGGTTTCCGCAGGAATCGCCGGGCTGCCGAGCGGCATTCGCAGCGTGCGGTCCCCAGTGACCAAGCGCTGATAGATCGGGCTCGCCGCGCTATTGCCGGGAACAAGGACGGGCCCGGACGCGCCGCCGCGCCGGATGGCGTCGAGCGAATCCATGGCGAGCTTGCCTTGTGCGATTGCGCCAGAATGGCAGGCGACACAGTTCTTCGCGAAAACCGGGGCGATATCGGCCTCGTAATTCGTCGCGGCCATCGCGTACACAGGCGTCTGCAATAGCGCAGCCGCGATCGCGACGGCGGAAAGCCATCCCTTACCCATGCATCCCCTCATCTTGTGGGGTTTATTCTATCCATGCCGGGCACGGGATTCAACGGGATTACGGAGGATTTCCGGGAACTATGCCCGAGGTCATCACGGGCAAACCGGACGTGAGGAGGCCGGAGGCGGGTTTCGAACGGTGGTAGTGTATGAGGGATATGGTGAAATCGCGCCGTTCGTTCTTGCAGTTGATGGGGGGCCTTGGAGCCGCTGTGCCGGCGGGTTTGTTGACGCCGGAGCTGCTTGCGGCGCCTCGCGCTAGCGGCTTCCGCTTCGTGGTGATCGCGGATACTCATATCTGCGACGGCTTCTACAAGTTGCCGGAGCGTAACGCGGCGGACCCCAGTGTGTTGATGTCGCGCGAAAGCCTCATCCGCACCCGCACCGCGATCCATGCGCTCGACCCGGCGCCAGACATGGTGTTCGTGGTGGGCGATTTCTTCCACGATTACCCGTCGCGGGATTACGACTTCTACTTCAAGAACGTCACGCGCATCGACAACGCGAAGGCCATCACGGACCGATTCAAGATGAAGGTCTACCCCGGCTTCGGCAATCACGATTACGATGTGCCGAATGTGGACCGCTCGTTCTCGCATCGCCTGTTTGCGCAGAAGCTCGGCGTGAAGCCCTACTACGCGGTGGACCACAAGGGCTGCCGCTTCCTGATGCTCAATAATTTTCTAGGCGAGACCTGGAATGCCGCGAACAAGGATGCATTCAAGAAGAACGTGGGCTCCTACGGCGAGGAGCAATTACAGTGGATTGAAGCGCAACTGGCCGCGCGAAAGCAGACGTTCGTCTTTACGCATTTCCCGCTCTCCAACGTCGCCGCCACCGAGGTGAAGGACTTCGGGCTGCACCCGCTCCTCAAGAAGTATGCCGGGAACATCCATTTCCTCACCGCCGGGCACTGGCACCGGTGGCACGACTTCAAGACCGAATACGGCCCGCAACATTATGTGATGGGAGCGACGCGCTACGACGCCGACGCTTACATGGTGGTGGACGTGGACGTAAAGGCGGCTAGCTGGAACATCCGCAACCTGCGCTGCTTCCACTGGGAGACACGCGAGGCGGACCCGTTCGTGGAAGCGGCCGCGTAGGCGGCATCCCCGCGCCCGGCTTAGGCGGATTTCGCGGTGTCCGCGGATTTTGACGAACTACCGCTATCCGAAGAACCGCTGGAAGCAGAGGTATCGCTCGACGATTTCGCCGTGGAATCGGAGGCAGACGATCCGCCATTGGCGGATGTGCCGCCGTCGTGCTTCGATGCGGAATCGCTCTTCCCGTTCGAAGAGCCGTTGCCCGCCTTGGCGTAGTCGTTCACATACCATCCGCTCCCCTTGAAGACCAGAGCGGGCGCGGACGTGACGCGGTGAACCGCGCCCTCTTTCCCGCACTCCTGACAAACGGTGTCGGCGGGATCGAAGAATTTCTGGCGCTTCTCATATACTTTCCCGCACTCCGAACACTTGTACTCGTAAATAGGCATCGAACTTCTCTTTGATCCATCGCTCACGGGAACCGGTCAAACGCGAACGCCAAGCTCCGCCAAAACTCCGGATCTCTCCGGAATTGGAAGAAAACGCGCACGGGCGTTCGTTGTTTTCGGAAACATGCCACGGAGGAAACCCAGTAGCTATCCCCTATTATCGCACCACCCGGCAGCCCCGGAAAACGGCACGCACCGCCTCCCCCCTGGGTGCTTAGGCTCCCGCCACCGCCAGCCAATACGGCGTTGCGGAGCGGCGCATGGCCACCTTATCTCCATCCTTGGCATCGTCCTTGGGCACGCCGCTCGTCAGGACTTCGATCGCCTTCTTCACCACCTTGTCCGCTTCGGGAGCGGGCCGGTTCTGGCGGAATGCGCGGATGTCAAAGGTGGCTCCTTCGCCCTCTTCTTCGGCTTCCTCGCGGGCGAAATCGGAGATCAGCACGGAAGGCGTCACACCCCGGTCCTGAATCGCTTCCTTCGCGGAACTGGTGTAGTACTTGCCCAGAGTGAGGATCAGCGCGGAGCCGTCATCCATGCTCACGACGCTACGCAAGCCGGCGTCCCCGTAGGTGCGGTCCCCCACCACTTCAGCCCGCTTTGTGGATTGCAGCGCGGCGGCGGCAATCTCGGCTCCATTCGCGGTTCCCCGGTTGGTAATCACGACGAGCGGCGCCTTGGTGATCGTCCCCTCGGCCGTGGCCGTGAACACTTTCTTCGGCACCTTCTGGCCTTCCACCCAAGCCATTTCCCCGGAATCGATGAACAGGTCCGCGAGTTTCAGGCCTTCCTCATCCACGCCGATGGAGGCATTCCGGAGATCCAGCACGAAGCGCGTGGCTCCCTGGCGGGTGAGAGTCTGCACTGCCTTGGCGATCTGCTCCGCGCGCCCGGCAGTGAGGACTTCCGGCCGCACATAACCCACGTTGCCTTCGATCAATTTTGAAAATACCGGCGGAACCGGCGCGCCGCCCAACGACAGCGACATTTTTTCCGCCGCGGACGTGCCCAGGCGGATGACTTCCATGCTCACTTCAGGACCACGCGCCCCCTTGAACAGAATCTCCGCGTAGGCGAGCGGCATATCCCGTGTGGAAATACCGTTGATGCTTTCGATCACATCGCCCGTGCCCAACCCCGCTTTATCGGCGGGAGAGCCGGGGATGACGCCGATGACGCCGATCATTCCAAAGCGGCGGGAGAGAGCAAAGCCCGCCACGTTTTCCTGGCTGTCTTTATACTTCTGGTACTCGAAATACTGGTCCGCGTTGAGGTAGCTCGCGTAGGGATCGATCGCCTCCAGCATGCCGGTGAGCGCGCCGTTCGTGACGCTGCTCAAATCCGGCTCCTCGACATACTCGCTCTTGATTCGGCTCAAGACCTCGGTAAACACCGCGATATGCGGATACGCACCTTTGCCATCGGACTTCGAGCGGGCCAGCACCGCGCCCACGAGAAGGAGCACCACCATGACGAGCGAGAGGGAAACAACGGCAAGTTTGACGCGGCTGTTCATAGAGTCCTTTAGACGGAGATCAAGCAGCGCGGAGAGCGCCCAGCCCGATAGCGACAGTATAGCAGCGAGGGAACCGGGAGCCATGCCCCCAGTTCCTCCGCGCAAAGAGACTTTCGCCGGCGCGGACGGTGGTGCTCCGCATATACAAAGATTCAGACGCACGCCGCGCGGCGCCGTTTCTTTTCAGCGAAAATCGTTCCCCTCGGGCGGCCTACGCGGGCACCGAGGGAAGCCCGGCGAGCGCCATCGCCAGCTCATTTTCGTCGTAGTGCAGGTCAACCAGTTTCCCTTCGAAATAATCGATGTAGGCCTGCATGTCGAAGTGCCCATGCCCGCTGAGGTTGAACAGAATCGTGCGGCTCACCCCTTCTTCCTTCGCCCGTAGCGCTTCTTCGATCGCGCCGCGGACGGCGTGGTTGGCCTCCGGCGCGGGGACAATGCCTTCCGTGCGAGCGAAAAGCACACCCGCCGAAAAACAGGCGAGCTGCTGGTAGGCAACCGCTTCAATCAACCCCAGATTCAGCAGGTGGCTCACCATGGGGGCCATCCCGTGGTAGCGCAGGCCGCCCGCGTGGAAACCCGGCGGGGTGAACGTGGAACCGAGCGTGTGCATCTTGGTGAGGGGCGTGAGGTGCGCCGTATCGCCAAAATCGTAGGCATACTTGCCGCGTGTCATGGTTGGGCAGGCGGCGGGCTCCACGGCCACGATGCGCGGCTTCGCGCCGCCGCGCAGACCGGCGCCGATGAACGGAAAGGCGATCCCCGCGAAGTTCGAACCTCCACCGGCGCATCCCACGATGACGTCCGGCGCATCACCAGCGAGAGCCATCTGCTCCATGGCTTCGAGGCCGATTACGCTCTGGTGCAGCAGGACATGATTGAGCACGGAACCCAGGGCATACTTCACCCCGGGGTCTTTCGCCGCCACTTCGACGGCTTCGGAAATCGCGATGCCGAGGCTGCCCGGATGGTCCTCGCGCTGGGCCAGGATCGCGCGGCCGGCGTCCGTCTGCATAGAGGGCGAAGCCACGCAGGTGGCGCCGTAGGTCTCCATCAACGCGCGCCGGTAGGGCTTCTGGTTATAGGAGACCCGCACCATGAAGACTTGCACGTCAATGCCGAAGAGGGCTCCGGCAAAGGCGAGGGACGAGCCCCATTGCCCGGCGCCGGTTTCGGTGGAAATGCGGCTGATACCGGCTTCCTTGTTGTAGTATGCCTGCGGCACCGCGGTGTTGGGTTTGTGGCTACCCGCCGGGCTCACGCCTTCGTATTTGTAATAAATCTTCGCGGGTGTATCGAGCGCCTTTTCGAGGCGCCGGGCGCGAAATAGGGGAGACGGGCGCCATTGGCGGTAGATGTCGCGAACGGGCTTCGGGATCTCAATTTCCCGCTCCGTGGAGACTTCCTGCTCGATCAGCGCCATGGGGAACAGGGGTTCGAGATCGCCCGGAGTGACCGGGTTCTTCGTTCCGGGGTGCAGCACGGGCGGCAAGGGCGTCGGCAGATCGGCCGCCAGGTTGTACCAATGCTTGGGAATGCGGTCTTCGTTAAGAAGATATTTCACGGTGTCAGACAAAAGAGTGCTCCTTTCGCGGCTTCGTCGCGCAAAGACGCCAGTGTATCGAAAAGCCTTTGGACTCTGAAACTCGCCGTATTCGCGGCCTTCCATTCCGGGAGTGCGGCGGCTACGGCAACTCCCGCACCTCGATATTCCGGAAGCGATGCTTGCCGCCTGGAATCCAGCGGTTGCCGGCATGCACCTGCACCGCGATGTGGCCTTCCGTAGCGCCGCCCGGCAGGTGATTTTCCGTATCCTTCCAATCGACGATTTGGATGCCGTTCATCCAAACCTGGATATGCGGCACGTCGCCTTCGATGCGCGCCCGGAGATGGTTCCACTCCCCGGTTTTCCAGTGTTCCCGCCAGTTCGGAAGCACGCCTTTGACGCCCTTGATTCCTTCGCCGTAGACGCCGCCCACGGAGCCGCCGTCAAGATAATCGAGCATCACCTGATAGGCTTCGCCCTTCTCCGTCGAGCGGAGGAAAAGCCCGCCATCGCAACTGAAATCCGGCTGTACGTCGAGGGAGATCTCAAAGTTCTTATACTTCTTGCCGGTGAGCAAAATGCCGCCGTTGCCCGGGCGATCCTGCGTGCCCGTGAGCACGCCGTTCTCCACCTTCCAGCCCTGGGTTTGGCCGTGGTGGCTGGTCTTGCTGATATGCCAGCCGCTCAGGTCCGTGCCGTTGAAGACCGGGCTGAAGCCGCTCTCACCCGGCTTCAATTCAAAGCGGTGAGCGACCGGCTGCGCCGCCGCGCGCTGTTTCTGGCGGAGTTCGTCCGTCACCCGGTCGAGCGCCGTGATTGCGTCCGGAACCGCTGCCAGGGCCTCGTCTTCGAGCGGAACCTGCACGTTCCGCCAACGGGTGTTGTGGAGATTGGCGCGCGTGAGGGTGAGTTGATGCACGCCCATCGCCTGCGCCCACATCGGGGTTTCCATCCGGGCCAGATTCACGCCGGCGGCCAGTTCCTTATCCGTAAACGTACCGGCGACCTCGCCATCGATAAACAGCGTATGCTTGCCTGCGCTGAGCCCGCGGACCTGGAGCATCTGACGGTTAAGCGTCTCCTCGAAACCCGAGCTATTCACGGCCAGCGCGATCACGGGGTCCGTCAAATCGATGGGCATCGGCAGGGCGCGATCGAGTTGCGTCCAGGCGACGCCGCCGGTGAAGGAGGCATCGCTCACCGCCGTATTCTCCGCCTTCGCAATCTGCCTCTTCGCGGCATCGATCTCCACCGCGCTCACGAGCGCGGGCGCGCCCCATGCCTTCAACAACTGCTCCGCCATCACCAGATGCCCGGAGGCGCGCGGGTGTACGCGATCGGGAAGGATCTGCGCGGCAAGCTTTGGGTTCACCGCCTTCGCCGTGGCAAGCATGGCCACCATCGGCTTGTTGAGGTCGGCGGTTTGCAGCCCCTCGGACGCGGCGAGTTGGGCGATAAAGTCCGAATACCGCAGAAGAACCGCGTTATAGCCACCCTTGAAGGCGGGGACGCGTGTCACGTCGTCGTACGGGGAGGGCTGGATTGCGGTGATTCGAACGCCGGGAAGCTCCTTCTTCAAGGTATCCACGATGTTCCGGTAACCGCGGGAGTAAATCTCGAAAATCTGCTGGTCAAACGCCCGGTAGCGGCCATCATTCATTCCCAGCATCACTGTCACTACCGTTGGCTTATAAGCGACGACATCCCGCGCGAGGCGCTGGCCGATGCCGCCACCACCTCCGCCCGTCACGCGATCTCCACCCCAGCCCGAGTGCGTGAACGTCACGTCCTTCGCGGGAAAACGCGTCACCACGAAGGTTTCGACAAAGGTGGTGTAGAGCCGCTGATCCGTGATGCTGTCTCCGAAGAACACCACGCGGTCTCCGTCTTTTAGCGCGAAGCCATCCGCAGCCGCGGCCCCGCCGCCACCCGCCTGGCCCGCGCCGAGCGCCACCAAGGAGGAGCCCGCCACAAGTGCAGCCGCCGCAAGACCTCTCCGCAGCAAACCGCCGAACGCGCGCCTCGACCAACCGTTCCGCAACACTTTCATCCAAATCCTCCGCCCTGCCATGCTATCGCAGTTGGGCGGTTGGATTAGCCGGATCCCGCTCCAGAGAGGCTCCGTTCCCAGCGATCCCAAGTGAACCCGGCACTCACGCATCGCCGGGCGCCGCGCCTGGATTTCTCCCGTTTCCGCTTCCCTGGATAAGGACTCTCGCGAGATGAAGGGAGACGAAGATGCCTTTGGGGAATCTGGAATTGCCCATCACCGATCTACTGCGGAGGCCGATCGGGGATCCGGTGCTCGTGGAAATGAGGCGGGACGCAGGACCGGCCGGCGCAGGCGGAGGGGACTTCGACTTCACGGCGGAGCCCGGCGGCGCGACCGCGCTATCGCTGAACGGAATCCCTACGCGCGGCGGCCCCGGCTCACTCTACCGCATCCGGATCTCCGTCCGCGGCTACCTTCCCTGCTCCTTCGCGCAATTCATCACGGAGGGGGATCAGCTATCGATTCAGCGCGTGTATCTGGTGCGAGACCCAAAACGCGTGGCCTCGATCGATGCACCGCCGTTTGGCAAGCTGCCCGAAGCGCTCCGGAACTGGCTGGGCGACGCACGCATGATCGCCCTGGCGACGGAAGACGAAGACCTCGCAGGGAAAAGCGGCGAAGATCTCTACGATGCGCTGGGCAACGAACGCAAAGCCGCCCTGCTGAACATTTTCGCCAAGGCCAGGCACAAGGGAACCGTCGGGCTGATCTGGAATTTCTTCGAGCGGCTGCTGGTGATTCGCCGGGACCGCTGCTTCGTGGAGATGAAAGCCGGAATCGAAGCTGTCGTGAGCGAGGATAGCCGCTTCGTCTCCGCGCCATCCACGCTCCACAAGCCGATGCCGGGCTACCGCCTATCGAACAGCGTGAAAAGCGACGACCAGCACGCGAATATCCAGCTCACCTTCCAGCGCAACGCCGCCGGCGGGATCGCGGCGGACGTGGATATCGACGAGCATTCGGGCTTCGCCCACTGGGGGGAAGTGCTGCGGAATCACTTCACAAAGCACCGCACGAACCCGTATGCCATCCATGAACTGCTGCTGGCGGCCGATCTCGAAGAGCATACGCTCAATCCAGGGTACGAACTCATCATGAAGGCATGAGCCATCGATGCACGGATGCGGCCCTATACGCGCTTCGCTTCCACTTCCTTTACGAAACCCAGCAGCCCTTCCATGTAGATCTTCTCATCGTCCCACATGGCGAGGTGGCTGCCGTTCGGGCAGAAGTGATAGCGGCCGCGGGGAAATTCGCCGGCCATCCATCGCAGGTGGGCGGGATCCATGGTGTCGTATTGCGCGCCGATCACAAGGGTGGGCACGGCGATCTCGTGGATATCCTTCGTGCGATCCCAGTGGAGCAGCTTGCCGCTGGCGCCGAGTTCGCTCGGCCCCTGCATGGGGACATAGATGGCTGGGTTCATGTGGGCAAAGGTGCGGAAGATGGCCTCCGGCCATTCGGCTTGCGGCATTCGCAGCAAGTGCTTTTCGTAGTGATGGGGCGTGAGCAATTCCATGTAGCGTGGGTCTTCGTGCTTCCCCTCCGCTTCCAGGCGCTTCACTTCCTGAAGCACGCCCTGGTCCATTTGCGGCATCAGCACCCGTTCCGCGTACTCGTTATACGCCGGAATGCTGGCCATCATGTTGGAGACGATCAATGCCTTCAGGCTCCGCTGATACTTCAGGGCGTATTCGATGGCCAGAATTCCACCCCAGGATTGGCCGTATAAATAGAAATTTTCCACTGCGAGGCCGAGCGCCTGCCGTACCTGTTCCACTTCCTCCACGAATCGGGGAATCTCCCAGAGATCCGGCTGGTTGGGTTGATCGCTGTGGTAGCTTCCGAGTTGATCGTAATAGTAGAACTCAAGGCCGGCGTCCAGGAGGGGTTTCTCCAGCGCTTCGAGGTACTCATACGTGCTGCCCGGGCCGCCGTGCAGCAGAAGGATCTTGACGGATGGATTATCGCCGAGTTTGCGTGTCCAAACCCGGAATTCTCCGTGGGGTGTGGAAATGGGGATCATCCTCACGCCGGGAGGCAGCGGCGCAGACGATGGAGAGAGAGGGACGGAATTCGGTTCGGCCATGGCTCATTCTAGCAGCCGAAGGGCGAGTGGAATGAGCCTGGCAAGGACGCCTGAGAGGGTCAAAAAAACCAGCGAACTCCGCTTGCGGTAGCGCACAGCTTAAGCGGACGGTGGCGATCGCCACGCGCGGGGGCGCGGTGGAATGAGTGGCAGGACGCCGAAGCGCCCCACCACGACAAAGCGGAATCGTTACGCGCTGAACGAGCTGCCGCAGCCGCACGTGGATTTCACGCTGGGGTTCTCGAACTTGAAGCCGGAACCTTCCATGGTTTCCACGTAGTCAACCTGCACGTTGTCGAGGTAGAGAAGGCTTGCCTGGTCAACGAAGACCTTCAAACCGTCAAATTCGTAGATCTTGTCAAGCATGCTCTGCGAGTTCTCGAACGCCATCGAATAGGAGAAGCCGGAGCACCCGCCGCCCACGACAGAAATCCGCAGCCCGGCGGGCTTCGGTTCCTGGGTGTCGAGAATCGTTCTCACTTTGTCGATTGCATTTTCAGTCAACTGGATCATGAACCTATACTCCTACGGACAGTATC
>JADYZL010000020.1 GCA_020853155.1 Bryobacterales bacterium | reverse complement strand
TCGGCGATCAAGGCCGTCGCCGAATGGTTCCCCAAGAAAGACCGCGCCTTCGCTACCGGCATCTTCAACGCGGGCACCAACGTCGCTTCGATGGTTGGGCCGCCCATCTTCGCCTGGATGGTGCTCCATCTCGGATGGCGGCAATGCTTCTATATCACCGGGGCCGCCGGGTTGCTCTGGCTGTTCGTCTGGATCGGCATGTATCAGCTTCCCCGGCGGCATCCCCGCATCAACCAGGCCGAACTGGATTACATCGAGAGCGATCATGAATCCGAGGAAGCCGCGGCGGCCGTGATCGGCTGGAAAGAAGCGATCGGTTATCGCCAAACCTGGGGTTTCGCCGCCGCCAAGTTCTTCTCCGATCCCGTCTGGTGGTTCTATCTCTATTGGATTCCGCCTTATCTTTACGATGTGCGCCAGTTCAACATTATCGAAGTCGGCTGGACGTTGCCGGTGATTTACCTGATGGCCGATTTCGGCAGCGTGTTCGGAGGCTGGCTCTCCGGCTACTTCATTCGCCGTGGAATGCCTTCCGGCAAAGCGCGCAAGACGGCGATGCTATCGATGGCGCTGTGCATGCCCATCGCCGCGCTCTGTGCCTTCGCCGAAGGAGCGATCCTCGCGGTGGCGCTCGTGAGCGTGGCCACGGCGGCCCACCAGGGCTGGTCCGCCAATCTCTTCACGACGACTTCGGACGTATTCCCGAAGCAAGCCGTCGCCTCCGTGACGGGCATCGGCGGCGCGGTGGGTGCGTTCGGCGGCGTGCTCTTCACCGGCCTGCTGCCGGGCTACATCGTGCAGCATTTCGGCTACACGCCCATGTTCCTCATCATGGGCGCCTTCCACCTCATCGCCTTCACCTGCGTACACCTGCTGATGCGCGACATGAAGCCGCTATTCAGCCCCACCGCGCGGGCTTGATGAAGTGCCCGCAGTTTCAGTTAGTGGCTTGGTCGTGCATCCACGCGAAGGGGCGGGTTCCGGCCCGATGCTGGCCGCTTAGCGAAGCGAGGTTATGCGGCCGTTGTGTGCCTACTCCCTTCGGTCAGGCGGGAAGTCTTACGGGGAAAGAATGAGCGAGAGCTTGGCCAAGGCCAGCCTGGCGGATTCAAGATCGGTCCACAATGAGGGATCCTGGCGAAGAGCCGCATTCCTCGTTTCCTGAGTTGGTCCCATCTTCGCCTCCGCTACTTGAGCGAATCTCGTGAGGGCCGCCTGTGACTCCTTGGTGTAGATTTCACTGAGCAGGTTGATCGCCCGGGCGTGGAAATACTTCCCGTGTGTTTTCGTATCCATGTACAGGGCTGCTTCAAAAGCGGCAATGCGGCTCACGTGCGTTGCAGCCAGGTTCATCATTTCCTTGCAGTATCGGATGTCGTCTTCCGGCTCCCCTTGCGATCCCCAGCGGCGCGCGTAGGCTTCAACATCAGGCAGGAAGCTTAATGCCCCCTCCGTACACAAGCCTCGCTCGGCCAGCCATAATGGGCCATCCCTGCCTAGGCCCTCGGGCGGGTGGCGGAGGGTCTCCGCGTAGAACTCCCAGCGGCGTTGGGAATCGGTGATCTGCGCCACCCGCGCCAGGAAGATCCCGAGAGGGATTGCGGCGGCCATTGGCTGGTCTTCCACCGCCAGGAACTGAGAGACATCGACGCTTTCGAGATAGGCCAAGGCCTCCGGTGTCGCCAGCCGGCCGATTTGCTCAAACGCCCGAGCACGTACCGGAGCGTAGGGGAATTGGAGCGGTGCGAAGAGTTCTTCCCGGTAAGAAAAAGCAGCCAGCAATTCGGGAGACATTTCGCCCTTACGGCCCTCCGCGATCAAGCGCAGGAAGTGAAACGCGGGCTCCTTGAGCGTTGGAGTCTCGCGGGCTTGGGCCACGACCCGGTCAAAGAGCCTAAAGGAATGCCAATAGAACGGCAGCATGTCTGCTTGAAGCGAGGAAATTGCTGCTATCAGAAGGATGCCGAATCGAATCATTCGTCGGGTGGTTCGCATTGCTCCTCCAAATATTTTCGATCTATTCTTCCGAACCAGTATGCGTCGTACTCGAGTCCCCCTGGTTGGTCCGGCTCATTGAGTGACCGGATGGTGAGATAGGAGGGACGTCCCACCTCGTGCAGCGTTCCCCGGTACGGGACCAGATGCCCGCTCCCCGCCGGAAGCGTCACCTGCGTGCCGGTTCGAGGGACGAACGGTGAAATCCGGAAAAGCTCCATGCCCTCGGGGTTGAAACCCTGCACATGAACCGAAGCTCCGTAAATGTAACCGCTTGACATCTGGATTCCATACTGAACCGTTTGGTCTTTGTTTACGGAAACCGCGAGCGGGCTGGAACTCTGGCCGCCTCGCAGCGAACTCGCATGGGCCGGTTGTCCGCCCTGGCCGAACACCACGGAAACACCCGCAAGACAGAGAAGGGAAACGAATTGAGTTGCACGCCAAATCATGGCTTTAGAAGACCCTCCGGCAATCGGGGTGAAGCAGTTCGCATCTTTATTTAAGTCTAAAAGATCTGAAAAGCCCTTATAAGCTTTTGGGTGGAATGTGCAAGACTTCTCATCGCGGCCGGTCCGGAAGCAGGCTTCGGGCCGCCGGAATCATACCCGCATCTCGAGGCATGCGGAGCCAACGAGTTGCCCTCCGCGCCGGCGTCCATCGGCGAAAAACAAAACGGGCCGGCCCACCCCCTTGGCAGACCAGCCCGTCGTTCATTCAAGCTCGCTTACGCGATCCCACCTGCTATTCGTTCGTAATGTCGTGTGTGCGGCTCTCCCCGCGCGCGGGAACCCACACGGAATACCACTCCTTGTGCGCCGGTGTGCCCGCGTACTTGCTAAACGCATCCTGGCTTTCGAATTCCATCACGATGGCGTTGTTCGAATACTCTGGCTTCGGCCCCTGCACTTTCAAGCCCTTTGTCCAGAGCCGCCGCAGCCCCGGCGTGGCCCTTGCCATTTTCTCCGTCGCGGCCATCACTTCCGCCTTCTTCGCGGGTGTCACGCCATCCGCCCACATGAAGGTGATTACATGGAGCACGCTTTTCGGTTTTTCGAGGTTGGCGGCGCCGACCATCGTCCCAACGGCAAATACGCCGCCGAGCGCTGCCACGGCGGCCAAACTCTTGGCAAGTCTTACGAAATTCTTCGAGTACATTGTCGCTTCATCCTCCGAAGTCGGTCTTGTTAAACGGCGTCCGATCCGCCGGCCGTGTGGACCGCGTCCGATTCCGCCGCGTCCCTAGTAGATGCGGGCAGCGGCAAACCGGACCAAAATTCGCTATGCACCATCGAGTTGCCGGGGTGCGCGCGGCTGTAGCGGATGGTCACCGGGCCGGAAAGCGTGGCGAGCGCCGCGAGCGGAAGGGCGGGGAACGCCGCCAAATCCTGGGCCGCCCCATAGCCAACGCCCGCCACCTCATAGCTGTAATAGATCAGGCGATCCCGTACATCGTCGATTTGGCCGCCCGTAATCCGTCCGCTCGAGACGAGTGCCGCCAATCGCCGCCGCTCCCGCTCGGCCTCGTCCGGTCCACGCCGGAATAGCAGGTAACCCGTGCAAGCAGCCAGGAGGATGCCCGCCCCACCGATGAGGATCAGCCAATAGTTCGCCACGATTGTCCGGAGACTTCCAGTCTAGCGAAGCGGGCGGGCGTGGGAAAGCGCGTGCCCCGGAAGGTGCGCGCAGCCCTGCCCGCGCATGGCGATCAGACCGGTACTTCCACCTGCGTCAGAATCTCCCGGATCACCTTCTCCGTGCTGTCGGTAGAGCGCTGCGTGAGGCTGACTCGCGTGTTGAGCAGTACCCGGTGTGCGAACACAGGCACTGCCAGCCGCTTCACATCTTCCGGCAGCGCATAATCCCGGCCTTCGAGCAGAGCCAGCGCCTGCACGGCCCGGTGGAGCGCCTGCGTGCCGCGCGGGCTCACCCCCAACGCCAGCAGGTCGTAATTGCGTGTCTTCTCGACGATCGCCAGCAGATAGTCGAGAATCGCGTCGTCCACCCGCACCCGCTCCACATCTTCGCGCACCGCCGCCAGATCGCTGCCGCTCAAAATGCGCTCGACGGACGTTCCGGATTCCCCGCCTGCGCGCAAAATTTCCTTCTCGCTAGCGGCGTCGGGGTAGCCGATGCGCAGCCGCATCAGGAAGCGGTCGAGTTGGCTTTCGGGCAACGGATAGGTACCATGGTGCTCCACGGGATTTTGCGTGGCGATCACCATGAACGGGTCCGGCAGCGCGTAGGTCTCCCCATCCACGCTCACCTGGCGTTCGTTCATCGCTTCGAGCAGCGCGGATTGCGTCTTCGGCGTCGTGCGGTTGATCTCATCGGCCAGCAGAAAGTTCGTGAAGACCGGCCCGCGCTTGAACTCGAAGCTCTCCGTGCGTGCGTTGTACACCGTGACGCCGAGGACGTCCCCCGGTAGCATGTCGCTCGTGAATTGAAGCCGGTGGAACTCGCAATCGACGGAACGGGCGAGCGCGTGCGCCAGCGTGGTCTTTCCCACGCCGGGCACATCTTCAATCAGCAGATGGCCGCGCGCGAGCAGGCAGGCGACGCTCAGCCGGATGACGTCGCGCTTACCACGCAATACGCCGGCGAGCGCATCTTCCCAGTGCGCCAATCGCTTTCGTTGAATCGCGTCCGCCGCGAGCGCTTCACTGTGGCCCATGGTTCTTATCATACGGGCTGCCGCCGCTCGCACCCTCGGCGCGTGGCGGCGCCGCGCTAATTCACGAGGAAATCGGCGAAGACCGGGTAGTGGTCGGAGGGGTATTTCCCGTCCTCGTGCATGGTGACGGTCTCGATCCGCTGCACTTTCCAGGGCGCGCGATAGAGGATCCAGTCAATCCGCGGTTGCGGCTTCTCCCCGCCGCGGAAGCCGTGGAACGTTCCCGCCGGGCCTACCCGTTCGGCGGCCGTCACCCAGGCGTCTTCGAGATATCCGGTGATCGTCTTGTACGCTTCCTTCTCGGGTGTCGTATTGAAATCGCCCGTCAGGACCACCGGAACGTCTTTTGGCAACTTGGCCAGGAAATCGGCGATGACTTTGGCCGAAAGCGAGCGGGCATGTTCGTCTTGGGGCCGGTGCGCAAAGTGCGTATCGAGGAAATAGAAGGGTTTGCCCGTGCGCTTGTCGAGGAACCGAACCCACGTCACCATCCTCGTAATGGAGACGCCCCAACTCATGCTGGCCGGAACTTCCGGCGTTTCCGAGAGCCAAAATTGCCCCATCTCCCGGATCTCGAAGCGATCCTTGCGGAAGATGACGCCCATGTGTTCTCCCTCGAAGATCGCGTGCCGGCTAATGCCGAGCCAGACATACTCCGGCAGCGCCGTGACGATATCGTTCCCCTGCCGGTAGAAAAGCTCCTGGGTCCCAATCAGGTCCGGCGCGGTCTTCCGGAGCATCTCAACGGCGAGGTCCCGCCGGCTATCCCAGTAATTCACGCCGTCAACGTAGTTGGGCATCCGGACATTGAAAGTCATGACCCGGAGCGTTTCGGCTTTGAGGGGCGCGAAGACGCTGAACGCAAGGAAGGCAAAGTATAAAAATCTCATTCCATGAACTCCGTTGAACTTACCATCCTATGCCAATTGCGCCGCGCGCGAGGGCCACGCGCTGAGTCGCGATGACTCCAGGAAACCAGGATAAGCTACACTGTTAGCTGTTGTTCCCGATAGGTTGACCTTTTGGAAGCGCGCGTGGAAATGCCCTGGAGCGCTTCCGCCGGGTGCGGCCCATTCGATCTTGCCACGACACCATGAACCTTGAAGAAATCAAACAGCTTATCGATTTGGCAAACGAGAGCGGCGTTGCCGAACTGGAAGTCCAGCGCGGCGAGAATCGCGTGCGCATCCGGCGCGCCGTGGCTGGCGTCCAGGATTACGTGATTTCCGGAGGCGGCAGCGCACCCGCGCCCGCGCCCTCGATGGCAGCGCCCGCGGGACCCGTCGCGGAGAAACTGCCGGAAGACTCCGATTTGATTCTGGTGAAATCGCCCATCGTCGGCACTTACTATGAATCGTCCTCGCCCGGTTCTGCGCCGTTCGTTTCGGTTGGAGATACGGTAAAGCCCGGCCAGGTGCTTTGCATCATCGAGTCGATGAAGCTGATGAACGAAATCGAATGCGAGTATGCAGGCGCCGTGGTCAGCGTTTTTGTGGAGAACGGCCAACCGGTAGAATACGGAGAGCCCCTGATGGCGATCCGTCCCCATTAGCGGCAAGGCGGATTGGCGCGCCGGGGAGATGCGGAGACCCATTCGAGTAGCTGCGGGGAACTCCTGATTCACGGCCATCGCCTCGATCTTTTCCTTCCGGCGCCCGTTGGGACCCCATTCCATTCGGGAGCCGATGCAGCAATCGCCGTCTACGGACGGCTCCACGGAGAACCGATACCTGTGTCAGGCAGCGCTACCAACCCAATCACCCGAACTTCCGGCGCTTCTGGCGTTGCCGGCTCCCCTTCGGACAGCACCGGATCGTCTGCCGGAATCGCGCCGGTTGTGGGATCGCAAGCCGATGCCGCCCTCACCTTGCCGCTCTTCAAGAAGATCCTGATCGCCAATCGCGGCGAGATTGCACTGCGCGTGATCTGCGCCTGCAAGGACCTCGGCATCCGCACCGTCGCCGTCTATTCCGAACCGGACCGCAACAGCCTCCACGTGAGCTTCGCGGACGAGGCCATCTGCATCGGGCCGGCGAAAAGTTCGCAGAGTTACCTGGATTTCCCCAGGGTGATCAGCGCCGCCGAGATCGCGAATGCCGACGCGGTTCACCCCGGCTATGGTTTCCTGAGCGAGAATGCGGATTTCGCGGAAGTGTGCCAGATCTCCGGCCTCCGCTTCATCGGTCCCAGCCCGGAAGTGATCCGGCTGATGGGCAACAAAGATCGTGCGCGAGCCACCATGAAGGCCGCGGGAGTGCCGATTCTCCCTGGTTCCGATGGTGTGCTCAACTCGGTGGAAGAAGCGCTGGAGGTGGCCGCGAGCATCGGGTATCCGGTGATCGTGAAAGCAAGCGCCGGGGGCGGCGGGCGCGGCATGCGCATCGTCCGCAACGAAGAGGATCTTCCGGGTCTCTTCGGGCAGGCACGGCACGAAGCGGACCAGGCATTCGGCTGCCCCGACGTCTATATCGAGAAGTTCATCGAGAACCCCCGCCATATCGAGTTTCAGGTGATCTGCGATTCCCACGGCAACGCGCGCGTGCTCGGGGAACGAGAGTGCTCCATCCAGCGGCGGCACCAGAAACTGGTTGAGGAAGCGCCCTCCCCCGCAGTGACGCCCGAACTACGCCAGGATATCGCGGTGCGCCTCGAAAAGGCCTTCCGCGATATCGGTTACGTGAACGCCGGTACGGTCGAGTTCCTAATGGACGCTGCCGGTGCGCTTTACTTCATCGAAGTGAACGCCCGCATTCAGGTGGAGCATCCCGTGACCGAATTTGTCACCGGCCTCGACCTCGTGAGAATGCAGATTCTGGTCGCTTGTGGAGCGAATCTCAACGACCTATTGCCCGAGACCATCGAGATCCGGGGCCATGCCATCGAGTGCCGCATCAATGCGGAAGACCCGGTGAGCTTCAAGCCCTCGCCGGGGCGCATCACGGCCTTTCATCCGCCCGGTGGCATTGGCGTGCGCGTCGATTCGC
>JADYZL010000019.1 GCA_020853155.1 Bryobacterales bacterium | reverse complement strand
GGCACGGCGCTCTACCAGGCGGTTGCCGTGATGTTTATTGGCCAGATTTACGGCCTGGAGTTCGGCTTGGCCGATCAGCTCAAGATCGTGCTCACGGCGACCCTGGCGGCGATCGGAACGGCGGGGGTTCCAAGCGCGGGCATCATCACCATCATCATCGTGCTGCAATCTCTCGGGCTGGGAAGCCAATTGGCCGCCGGGATCTCGCTGATCCTCGGCGTGGACCGGATCCTCGACATGATGCGCACCGTGACGAATGTAACGGGCGACTTGGTCTGCTGCGCGTATGTGAGCAAGTCCGAGGGCGAGATGGCGGTCCCCGCGGATGCGGATCTGGAGCGGGCGAAGCAATAGGATAGGCCGTATTCTTTGTGGGGAAGCTTGTAGAGTTTACTCTCGCATTTCGCAACAAAACCTGTAAGAATGATCTCGTTGCGGTTGGGGATCATTGCACTGACCGCGCGGAAGAGCGGCCGGGCGCTGGCCTGGGCCGGAACTCTGGCCCGACGGCGAGAGGAATCGATCACGACGAAGGACAGTCAAGCCGCTGCGCTCCGCTTACTTGCGGGAAGAGGCTGCGGCAAAAGACGCCATGGATATGAAGTGCTGCCGCCACCAGGCTACCTTTCAAAGCCTAGCGAATGGGCTGCTCGCTCCGGGAAACAGCGAGTCCGCCGTGCTGAGGTTAAGCGAAATGTTGGAGATGTGCCGGACCTGCCGATCCGAAGATTGTCCGGGCATTGGGGAACTGCTGATTCAGGCGACGGTGCTGTCGGCAATCGAACAATGCGATGAGCAGGCCGCGCTGCCGGGGCTGCTTGATGGGCTGCTGCCGGGCGCGCCTCTGGCCGAAGGATCGTAGACAACGGCTACCGCCGATTCCGGACAGGATCGCGTCGCCTCAGGGCAGGATCGCGATCGCATCCAGCGAGAGGGTGGCGTCGAGGGCGGGCAAATCCTCGACGGTCGCGCGCAGGATGGCGGGGTCGTGTTTGGAATCCAGATATTTCCTCCCCTGTGCTTCCGTGCGCCGGCCGAGATCGACGCTTTCCGCCAGAATGCTCAACTGCGCGGTGTTCGAGAGGCTGCTTCCGGCTTTCTTCAAGGTGGATTCCAACCGTTCAAAGGCAAGCGCGAGGTCTGCATCCGTGGCGCGAAAACCGAGTTGCGCGGACGTCAGAATCAAGGCAGGCGCATTCGTCTTGACCAGCGAGGTAATGGGCGGCTCGTTCTCGCGCGGGGTGAGCACGCGCGCTTCGAGCGCCTGCGCGGGCGGGGAGGAAAGCCGCGCCACCAGATCGCAAGTGGCGTATGAGTCCACGGTGGAGCGCATGCCCTGGAGCAACCGGACTTGCGCCCTCGGGAAACGCTTGCGCACGGCCAGTTCCAGCGGCCGCATGTCCTGGGTGAGGCTCACGAAGCATCGAGCCTGCAGCACATCCTCCGGCTTCGCGGCTTCGGCGGCGAGGCGCTCCGCGAGGATATCGAGAGACCGCTCGACTTCCGGCGCGACCTCGAAGCGGAACTCAGGCGCTTCGCTGCGCACGCCGGCGAGGAACATCAAGCCGTGCGGATTCGCTGCGTCCGTCTCCGCCACCTCCACATCAAAGGCCACGCGCGAGGCGGGGTTGGGCAGCGCCCCCACCCGGATCACGGTGATTGCTGGAATGGGTATGCGCCACTTGGCCAGCAGTTCCCGAATGCTCATGGAGACGCGGCGCGTATCGCCCGCTCCGCCTACCCAAGCCGTGATGCGGAGAACCTTGCGCTTGCCGAGCAGCCGCCGCAGGCTCTTCATGGACTCTTCCACCTGGCGCGAAAGCAACCCCCGCTGCTCGACGGGCAGAGACAAATAACCCAGCCGCGAAGTCTCAACCTTGACAAAATCGGGTGCTTCCGGTACGAGTTCGAGCACCTGCGGCTTTTCCTCCTCCGGCCGCTTCTGCGCACCGGAGAGCGGATAGACCAGCAGAAACACGCCGGCGAAAAGGAGCAGGTGGAGAATGAGTCTTGGAACGAGAATCGTCATTACGCTCGGCGGCCAACGGCGAAGTATCCCGATTGTATCAGAGGGGTCCGGAGCGGCTGGAGGACAACGCCGGGAGGAGCGGCTGCCGATGGCTGCTGCGGGCGCGAGACCTTGGAAGGCAAGGCTCTTCGCGCTACGCTGGAGGCATACACCATGGCGGAACCCAAGACCTTTAACGAACCCCGGCTGCGGATCTCCAAGATTTACACCAAGAGCGGCGACAAGGGGATGACCAGCCTCGTGAACGGCCGCCGCGTGGCGAAGAACCACGCCCGCATTGATACTTACGGCACGGTGGACGAACTGAACGCGAACCTCGGTTTGGCGGCGGCGTCCATTGCCGAGTTGGAAGCGGGGGCGCCGGGGCTGGAGCGGCTGGGCGGCATCGTTTCGCGCGTGCAGCACGAACTGTTTAATCTGGGTTCGTTATTGGCGACGGACCCGGCGCACCTGCACCCCAAGCAGCCACGGATTACCGAGGCCGACGTCTCCATGCTCGAAGCGGAAATCGATTCGATGAATGAGGATCTGCCGGAGCTGACGTCGTTCGTGCTGCCGGGCGGCTGCCGGTTGAATGCGGAACTGCACGTGAGTCGAACTGTATGCCGGCGCGCGGAACGGTTATGCTATGCGCTCTCCCAGGAGGAAGAAGTGCCCGCCGAGGTGCTGCATTACCTGAACCGCCTGAGTGACGCGCTGTTTGTCTGGAGCCGCTGGGCATCAAAGATGCTCGGCGTTCCGGAAGTGCTGTGGAACCCGAATCGTTCCGCTGGAGCGAATGCGGGGTAGCCCGCCGTCCGGCCAGCGGTTTCCCGTATCTACGAAGCGCCGGGCTGCCAGACGAGCGCGAGCAGCGTCACTTGGATGTCTGATTTCTTGGGCTTGATGGCGAGGTCTTCGAGGTCGCCGGTTGCAAGATCCGTGCGCGCGGAGATCTCGTTCACTTGCGTCTCCAGTTCTTCGAGGAGCGAAGCGCGCTGGGCTTCCAATTCCTCGAGTTTGTCCCCGGCCAGCGACACATCGTGCTCTTCCTTCTGGCGCTGCCCGTAGCCGCGAACGGCGCTGGCTCCGGCCGAGCGATAGCTTCTGCCAAAGATCGCGCCCAGCACGGAACTGCCGATATTGACGGCCATGTTGGTGGTCGCGCGCTGGACGTCGGCCTGCTCTTTGCTGAGCTTCTGCTGGGCCGCGAAGATGCGTTCTTCCAGGCGGGCGAGAGTGGTTCCATGTTTCTCGCGGAGCTTGGAGACTTCCCGATCCCGTTGCTCCCGGGCTAATTGTTGCAAGTAGAGGCGAAAATCCCGCTCTGTCTCCCCCGGTTTCGAGACCGCCTTGAACTCTTTAGAGCGGAAGAGCGGGAGGCTTTCCGCGGTGTAGAGATACTGGGCGAGATCCTTCTCCCAAGCCCGGTAATTCCGCGCGTCGACGGCGGGCGAGGGAAGGGGTGCGAAGGGGATGCCGTTCGCGGGGATGCGCTCGAGTTCGCGAACATCGATCGTCACCCGTTCCGCCGTCTCCCAACGGAGAGGCACGGGTCCGCTGTCGAAATGGGCCAGCAGAGCGACCTCGCGGCTTTCGTCCACGGGGGGATTCGCCCTGGAGTAATGGACCTTGGCGAACCCGATGACGGCGGGGACGTATTGCGCGCCGGCTGGATTGCGCGCGGGGAGGAAGTAGTCTCCGATTCCAGCGGGAAGGGCGGGGCGCGCTGTGGCGGCTGCCTGCGCGAGGGAGGCTGCGCCCGTTGCGGAAGGAGGGGGAGGGGGCGGAACCGCGCTGGCTTGGGGTGAGGCCGCGGGTGAAGCTGGGGCTGAGGAGGGAGCCGCTTCCTTGCGCCCCGCCATCAAGCGGGCGATCTGGGTTCGCGTGAGCGGCCCGCGCAGGTAGCTCAACGCCCAGCGGGTTTCAAACACAACCGGGGCCGGTTCATTCACGTTGTGCAAAAGGAAGACGCGCTTGCCGACTCCGGAAAGGATGTCATCCATTTGCTTCGCGTCAAAGGCGGCGCCGGCCGCGAGGGAAGCCCCTTGGAGGCCGTCCATTACGCGCTTCTTATCGTTCTCCGTTTGCAGGCGGCCGAGGAACCAGGTGCCGCAGTTCGACAGGCCTTTGTAATCGAGGTCCACCGGGTTCTGCGTGGACAGCACGACGCCCAGGCCGAAGGCGCGCGCCTGCTTCAGCAGGGTAAGCAGCGGTCCCTTGCTGGGCGGATTCACGACGGGCGGGAAATAGCCGAAGATCTCATCCATGTAGAGCAGCGCGCGGAGGCTGGTGGTGCCCGATTGGCGGCGCATCCAGGAGACCGTCTGGTTGAGCAGCATGGAGACGAAGAACATGCGCTCCGTATCGCTCAGGTGGGCGATCGAGAAGATGGCGACGCGGGGCTTGCCCTGGGGTGTGTATAGAAACTGTGAGATTTCGAGCGGCTCGCCTTCCATCCAGAGTTCGAAGCCCGGCGATGCAATGAGGTTGTTGAGCGCCATGGCCAGTTGGAAGCGTTCCTTTTCGGGGTAGAACGTTTCCACATCCATCACGCCGAAGCGTTGCACGGGCGGTTTCTGAATCTCCAGGATCAACGTAGGCAGATCGAGGCTGCGGCCTTCGCGCCACGCGTGGCTGAGCAGGTTGGCGAGCAGAATGTGCTCCCGGCTCTGGATGGGGTCCGCCGTGATCTTGAGCAGGCCGAGCAGCGACGTGACCGTGGAATTGATCTGCTCGGCGAAGGCTTCGCGGTCATCCACGATGGAGGCATCCGGCGCGCTGAAAGACCGCAGGGCGGAGACCGGAATTCCAGCGTTGCTGCCAGGGGTGTAGATCGCGAAATCGGCGGCTTCGCGGAGGCGCGCGATGCGGGCGCCATCCTGCCCCCAGCGGGCGAGGCCGTTCTTCCAGAGTTCGGCCTGCTGCTGTGCGAATGCATCCGGGGTGAGGCCCTTGGTCTGCGCTTCTTCTTCATTGATCCAGGGGCGGAACTCCTCCGGGCTGAGGTTGGGGAAGGTAAGCAGAAGATTAGCGAGATCTCCCTTGGGATCGATGACCAGTGCGGGGATTCCATCGATGGCCGCTTCTTCGAGCAGACCCACGCACAGGCCGGTCTTTCCGCTGCCCGTCATGCCCACACATACGGCGTGGGTCAACAGGTCTTTGGAATCGTACATCAGTGGTTCAGTGGAACCGGTCTTCGCGGCGAGATCGTATTCGCGGCCCAGGTAGAACTGGCCCAAGGTCTCAAAATTCGTCATGGCGGTGTCTCGACTCATTGTATGCACTCCGGGGGGCGGGGAGAGGCGATTTCCGCCATGAAGCCTCAAGCAGGGCCGCGCTGCGCCATGAGAATGATGACTAACGCATATAGATTCAGGAGCCGGCTAGATGGCCAGCCACGCTTACCCAGCCAAGCTGCCCTTTCGATGAGGTTTTCCAGATGAATCCAGTGGAGTACGCGGAGCGCTACCGCAATCTCAGCATCCAGGCGAACGGCCAAACGCAGAACAACATCCGGGTGGAAATATACCGGATCGGCAAACCGGACGACGAGCAGGGCAAGCTCTGGCAAGCGCTTAAGGAACATTTCCATGCGGCGAAGAAGAAAGATCCCAATTACGCCCTGACCCTGACCGTCAATGGCGGGCAGGAGCGGTTCGATTCCACGGATAAGCTGCTGCGCCACGTGGTGAATCCCTTCTGGGGGAAAGGCTCTCCCGAAGACTGCCAGATCTCCCTCTCACTCGCGGTGACGCTAGGCCGGACCACGATGGCCCGGGTGCAGGCATACGCAAAGGACCATGTGGGCCTCGATTGCAACGGGTTCGTGGGCAACTATCTGTGGAGGGAGCGTCTGCAAAACGCATGGAAGCTGCATCCGGGCAAGGAAGAGGTTCCGGCTCCTTCGGCGAACATCGCCTCGATCATGACCTGGGC
>JADYZL010000018.1 GCA_020853155.1 Bryobacterales bacterium | reverse complement strand
GGCGCATGGGCATCTTTGAGTTGATGGAGTTGAGCGACCGTCTGCGCGAACTCATCATGCAGAACGCCAACGCCGTGCAACTGGCCTCCGCCGCGCGCGAACTGGGCATGCGCACGTTGCGCGAAGACGGGTGGCTAAAAGTGGAGACGGGCAGAACCTCCGCGGAAGAGGTCATCCGAGTAACTCAGGATTTGTAGCGGCGTACCATGGCGGCCTTCCATTTCAGAGCGGTTGCGGGAGACGGGCGGGTCCGATCGGGCATTCTGCACGGGGAAACGGAACGCGAGATCGCGCGGGAGCTGCTGCGCCAGGGCTTAACCCCCGTCTACGTCGGCTCCGGGAAGGCCCAGCGCGCGGAGTGGAAGCTGCCCCAGTGGGGCGCGCCCGGCCGCAAGGACGTGCTCTTCTTCACGCAGGAACTTTCCACCTTGCTGAGCGCCGGGGTGCCCCTCGATCGCGCCATCGCCATCACGAGCGAACTCACGGAGAACAGCCAGTTCCGCTTTCTGGTGAACGACCTGTTGCGCCTCGTAAAAGGGGGCCGCTCCCTTGGGGACGCCCTGGCCACGCATCCGAAGCACTTCTCGGAGCTATACGTGAACATGGTCCGCGCCGGTGAGGCAAGCGGCTCGCTGGCCCAGATCTTTGAGCGACTGGCCAAGTTCGAGGAGAGCCGCGACGAGTTGCGCAGCTACATCATCTCGTCGATGGTTTACCCGGTGCTGCTCTGCCTGGTGGGCATTGCCTCCATCTTCGTCCTGATGAACTTCGTCGTCCCCCGTTTCGCGAAGGTCTTCGCGGACGCACGCATTCAGGTGCCCGCGCCCACGCTGCTCATGATCCAGATTTCCCAGTTCTTTCAGGCGTACACCGTGCCCCTGCTTATCCTGGTTGCGCTGGGCATCGTGGCGCATCAGTATTATGTAAGAACACCGGAAGGCCGCATGTGGTGGGACGGCTTTCAGCTCCGCATTCCCGTCTTGGGAGACGCGCTCCGCAAGGCGGAGACCGCGCGATTCGCGCGCTCCATGGCCACGCTTGTCGCCAACAGCGTCCCTTTGGTGCAATCCCTCCAAATCGCCCGCAATATCCTCGGCAACCGGCGGATGTCCACTTCGCTCGACGCCGTGGCGCAAGGGGTGAAACGGGGAGAAGGCATCGCCGCGCCGCTGCGCCGCACCAACCAGTTTCCCGCGCTGGCCGGGCACCTCCTCCTTGTGGGAGAAGAGACCGGCTCGCTCGACGCCATGTTCCTGCGCATGGCGGAAATTTACGAATCCGAAACCAAGGCTGCGATCAAGCGCTTCACGGCGCTGTTCGAGCCCCTTGTTATCCTGATCATGGGCATTATTGTCGGGGCATTGATCCTGACGATGCTGCTCGGGATCACCAGCATCAATGAGGTGGCACTATGACACACCAGAACGCAAATCGTCGAAGGCGGCGGCAAGCCGGTATTACGCTCATCGAAATGCTGGTTGTGATGACGATCATCGCCCTCTTCGCTACCCTAGTGGCGCCGCAGTTGCTCAATCAGGGCGATAAGGCCCGCGTCACCAAGGCGAAAGCGGATATCGCCGGCTTGAAGACGGCGCTCACCATGTACAAGCTCGATACGGGCGTGTTCCCCACCACGGAACAGGGGCTGAAGGCGCTGGAAACCGCGCCAGCCGGAGTCAAGAATTGGAGCGGCCCCTACCTCCAGGAAGTGCTCGTCTCGGACCCCTGGGGCAACCCCTACGACTATCGCTTCCCCGGCCAGCGCGGCAATGAGCCGGACATCATGTCCTACGGGGCCGATGGGCAACCGGGCGGCGAGGACCTGAACGCCGATATCGTCAGTTGGAAATCGAACTGACCAGCCGGAGCCGGGCGGAGCGAGCCATGAGCCATCACGCCACCAACGCCACTTTTCCGCCCGAAACCGTGGCCTCATCGCCGGGCTTCCGTCGCGCCGCGCAGGCGGGCATCACGCTCATCGAAATGCTCGTTGTGGTGGTGATCATCGGCCTGATGGTCGGTATCTCCATCCCCGCCTTTGAGGCCGGTCTCCCGTCTATCCGCCTCCGAGGCGCGTCTACATCGGTAGCGCAGCTCCTTTCCGCCGCCCGCAACCAGGTGGAGCGCGGCCAGGTGGCGGTGCTGGTGGAAGTGGACCCCGCGAAACGCACGCTCCGTTACCGGAGTATCAACGGCGAAGGCAAGGACGAAGTGGAACTACCGAGGGGAATCGAGATTGCGTCCATCGCGCCTGCCCTGCCCATGGCATCGCCCGCGGCGCGGCAATTCCTGCTCTACCCCGGCGGCGCGCCTCCGATGATCGCCATCGAGTTGCGGAATGAGCGCGGCGCGGGCAAGGTCATCCGCCTCAATCCGGTCGCCGCCGCACCCACCGTTGAGGACCTGCCCACCCGCGCAACGCCATGAAGCCTTCGGCACGCACAATCCGAAACTTCCCGCACCGGGCCGCGCCCGTTCACACCCGTGCCCCCGAGTCCGGCTTCACGCTCCTCGAAGCCCTCGTGGCCACGCTCATCATGGCGATCGCCGTCGTGGGTCTGCTTTCCGCGATCTCCACTTCCCTCGCCAATGCGGCGCGGTTGAGCGAGCACGACCAGATCTCCCTTCTTTCGAAGCGCAAAATGGAAGATCTGCTGGCCGCGCCCATGCCCCTGGGGCAGCCGCTCACCGGCCAGTTCGCCCCCGCGGAAACGGGCGGTCTCGAAGCCGGTTGGAGCGCAGTCGTTTACCCCTTCGAGGGCAACATGGCGGCCGTGAGCGATTCCGTCCTTGACCGCCTGGTGCTCGAAGTCTGGTGGATGAGCGACGGCAAGCGCCGCACGCTCGAGCTCGAAACCTACCGGGCGCGGCGCGTGCAGGATCCTGCGGAACTGGGCCGGTATCCGCGTGGCTAACCGCGCTGCATCCCTTGCGCCGCCGCGCGCCACGGGCCGCGAGCGCGGCATGACGCTCATCGAAGTGCTGATCGCCGTAACCCTGGTGGGGCTGCTGATGGTGGGCATCGCGTATTCACTGGGAATCGGCCTTCGCGCGATGGAGCGCTCGAACGACCGCTTGGCGCTCAATCGGCGCATCGAGCGCACCCAGGAAATTCTCGAGCAGCAACTGCTGAATCTCATGCCGGTGACGGCCGCATGCGCCCTGGAGAATCCCACCGCTCCACAAGCCATGCCGTTCTTCCAGGGCGAGCCCCAGCAGATGCGCTTCGTCTCCACCTATTCGCTCACGGAAGGGGCGCGCGGTTACCCCCGTATTCTGGAGTTCACCGTCGTTCCCGGTGACGGGAAGCGAAACCCGCCCGGACTGCGGCTGATCGTCAACGAGTTTCTCTATACCGGCCCCGCAAGCGCCGGGCTAACCTGCTTCGGCCTCGCGCCGGATCCCGTGACGGCTGCCCTCGTCCCCCGCTTTGCCCCTATCCAACCGCGCCCGGATTCGTTCATTTTGGCGGATCGCCTGCTCGCCTCCCGCTTCCGCTACCTGCAATACCTGCCCCCGCCCGATACCCCGCGCTGGGTGGACCAGTGGATCTTCAAGGAACTGCCCGAAGCCATCGCGGTCGAGATGGCGCCGCTCCCCGGCGAAAACGCCGGTGTGCAACCGATGTCGCTCGTGATCTCGCTGCGGGTAGACCGCCTTCCGGGGAAACGCTATGGCGATTGACCGGCCGCGCCACACGCTGCTCCCCTCACCCCGCCACGGCTCGAATCGTGGCGGCGCGCTGCTGGCCGTCTTGTGGCTGGTGGCCGCGCTCTCCGTGATCGCCCTCGCCATCGCCGCCACCGTCCGCGCGGAAGTCGAGCGCACCACCACGAACGCGGAGGGCGTGCGCGCCTACTATCTGGCCAAGGGGGCCATTGACCGGGCGGCGCTTTACATCCAATGGGGCGCCAACGCCAACCAGCCCGGCAGCCCGCCGGTTTATTACATGCGCGGCATGCGGACCCTCGAATTTCGCTTTCCCACCGGCCTCGCGGCTGTCGATGTCATGCCGGAAACCGCCAAGCTGAACGTCAACCGCGCCGCCGTCGAGGACCTGCTGCGGCTGTTCCTCGCGCTCGGCCTCGCACCACCCGAAGCCGTCGAATTGGCGGCTGCCGTAGACGACTGGCGCAAGCCCGCCTCCGAGGCCATCACTCCCTTTGACCGCTACTACCTCTCGCTCACTCCGTCTTTTCCCGCGCGCCATGCGTCTCTGGAAAATGTGGAAGAACTGCTCCTGGTGAAAGGGATGACGCCCGAGCTTTTTTACGGCGCTTATGTGCCGGGCTCGGGCGATTCGCTCGTCTGGCGATCCGGCGTGCGCGATTGCCTCACCGTGTACGGGCGCAGTGATTCCGTCGATATCAACTGGGCCGAACCCCCAGTGCTTGCCGCTGTGGGCCTGCCGCCGCAAGCCGTGGCGCTCATCGACGCCCGCCGCCGCCAGCAACCATTCCTGATGGAGCCGGAGATGGCACAGCTCGGCATCGGTGGGTTCGAAGGGGCGCAGCGCCTGCAAATCGGCGGGCGCTCCATCTTCACCCTCCGCGCCACCGCGCAACTGCTTGCGCAAGATGGCAGCCTCTCCACCACCCGGCGCAGCATTGCCGCGGTGGTCGATCTGAATGAGCGCACCGTTCGCCGACCCTTCACTACGTTACGCTGGTACGACAGGGCATGGAAACAATAAGCAC
The DNA here is from genome assembly GCA_020853155.1 of Bryobacterales bacterium. Classification (GTDB taxonomy): domain Bacteria; phylum Acidobacteriota; class Terriglobia; order Bryobacterales; family Bryobacteraceae; genus JACTMJ01. The sequence continues at coordinate 5,530 of JADYZL010000018.1, read as the reverse complement.
CGCTCCTGTTTCGGGAAATGGCGCTCGCCCGGATCAGCCCGCTACCGCCGCCGCTCCAGCCGGGTTGCGTTCTGCATCCTTGTGGAAGCGCATCGCCGCCAGCGGGACCGGCGTCGCGATTGCCGTTCAGGAGGAAAGCATCGACATTCTCCTCCTGCGGGTGCGCCCATCCAGCGTAACGATTCTGGGGTATCAACGCTTCGCCGGCCTCAAGGAGCGCGGCGCCGCGGAGATCGGTGCGGAGTACGCCCGATTTCTGCGCTCCAACGGAGTTCCCCAAATGCCGGCCTGGGTGTTGCTGCCCCGCAATGAGATGATCGTCCGCTCCCTGAGCTTGCCCGGCGTGCCCGCGAAGGATCTCGATTCCGCCATCGCCCTGCAACTCGAATCCCTGCACCCCTATGTGGACCAGGGCGTCCGCTACGGTTACGTGCGCGCCGGCAAGTCGCCCCAAGTCATCGTCGGCATCGCTCGCGAAGAACTCGTGGACCGTTGGATCGCCTTCTTCGAGGAAGCGGGCGTCAAATTGGCCGGCTTCACATTCAGTGCGGACGCGCTCTATCGCGCCGTTCGCTGCCTGCGCATGTCGGATTCCGGCTTCGTGACGGCCCTGCCCTCCGAAGATGCCGTCGAAGTATACGGCGAGAGCGCGTCCCGCCCAGTCTACGATGCGCTGCTCTATGCCGATGCCGCTCCCGCCTTGGCGAGGGCCGCCTCGGAGCTACGTCTGGATGGCCCGGGAGCCATTCGCGAGATCGCGGAGCTGTTGCCCGCGCCCGCCACCGTCGAGCAGGCCGAGTTCGCCGCCAAGCACCCCTTGCTCTATGCGACGGCGCTCGGCGCTGCCGCTGCGTTCCCCACGCCCGCCGCCAACTTGCTGCCCGCCGAATTGCGCAAGGGCGGCAATTGGGCGATGTTTCTGCCCACGCTCATTCTGGCGGGGCTTCTCGCCTTGCTGGTGGCCGGCATGTTCGGCTACAAGGCGTGGGAAGAGCGCCAGTACGCCGCCCGCCTCACGGCGGAGGTCCAAGCTCTCGAACGGCAGGTGGCCGCCGGGCAGCGCCTTGATCGTGAAGGAGAGCGCTTCCTTACCCGGCTCGATCAATTGAAGGAATACCGCTTGCGCACCACGGCGGATCTGGAAGCCCTGCTCGCGCTCACCCGCTTGCTGCCCGACGACGCCTGGGTCACGCAGCTCGATCTCTCGAGAGCCGAGATTTCTCTGGCCGGCGAAGCCGCGCGGGCGGGCGACTTGATCGGGATCATCGATGCCAGCCCGCTCTTCGAGAAAACCGAGTTCGCGATGCCCTTGCAGCGCGTGGAGAATCGAGAGATCTTCCGCCTCCGCATCCATCGGGAGGCGGCACAGTGACGATTTCCGCGAGAGACCGCCGTGCGTTGCTGCTCCTCGGTGTGGGCATCGCCGCCCTGCTCGGCTGGCGCGTGTGGAATGCGCGCAGCGCCGCGACGGTAAACGCCTCCACCGTCCACCTTCCCATCTCCGTGCTCGAAAAGCGCCTCGCCAGCCTGCGGGAACGCGCCGCGCTGAACCCCGCCAAGAAGGAAGTGCGGGAGCAACTCGCGAAGGTGGTCGAAGAACGAGAGAAAGCGCTGCTGCGCGCGGATACGCCCCAACAGGCGCAGGCGGCGCTTCTCGCCAAGGTGCGGGCCGTTCTGGAGCGGCAGGCGCCCCCGCTGCAGGCAGGGCAGATCGACATGACGCCCATCGGGAGCGCCGGGGAAGACTATGGCGAGGTTGCCGTGACCGTCGCGTTTCCGTGCGCCATTGAGCAGATCGTGAACGTGCTCGCCGATATCCGGGCCATGGAAGACGCCGTGGCAACGAGCAGGATCGCCATTACCCTCGCGAACCGTCAAAAGAAAATCCTGAATGTCCGGCTCACCATCTCCGCCCTTACTCCGCGGGAACTGGCGCCGGAGCCCACGGGAGGAATCGTCCGATGAAAACCAGATTGCGTTTCCTGAACCTCATCCTGATCCTTGCCTGCGGAGTTACCGTCTGGCAAGTGCGCGCCAACCACCTGGAGATGGCCGCGCGGGAGCGGAAGACCTTCGAACCCCGCGCCAAATCCAACCCCGCCGGAGAGGTGAAGATTGTTCCCATCCCCCCGGCGGAGCCGCCCTCCGCCTATGTGGAGGTGGCCACGCGCATGATGTTCGCGCAGGATCGCAACCCGAATGTGGTCGAGGAGAAGAAACCCGAGCCGGAACCCAAGAAGATGCCGCCTTTACCCGTGCTCTACGGCGTCATCAATTTTGGCGACGGCCCCATCGCCATGTTGAGCCAGGACGATTCCGGCAAGCAGGGCTCTTACAAAGTGGGCGATACCATCGGCGAGTTCAAGCTGGTGAAGATCTCCAAGGAGAAGATCACCTTCTCCTGGGATGGCCAGGAGATTGAGAAAACCGCGGATCAGTTGAAGGCGCAGGCGAAGAGCGCGCCGAAGAAAACCACAAAGGAGACGGTGGCGAAAGCCCCCGCGCCGGTCGCCGCTCCTCCAGCCCCCACCAAGCCCGGGCCGGGCAAGGAGACCGGCGGGCGGGAGCGCGCCTGCCAGCCGGGAGAGAAAGCGCCCGATGGCACCGTTGTCGACGGTTGGGTGAAGCGCACCACATACTCCCCCATGGGTGCGGTGTGTTTCTGGGAGCCTGTCGCGAAATAGCGGCTGCGGTAGCGGGTGCGGAACGCGAAGTAAGGGGAAGGGAGAGGCAGCGAATGAGGACGGACATAAAGCATTTCTTCGCGATTGGAGCATTGGCAGCCAGCCTCCTGCCCGCCGCGATGGGTTGGGCGCAGAACGCACCGGCGAGTGCCCAGGCACCCGCGTCACAAGCGCCCACTGCTCAAACTCCCGCCGAACCCGCGACGGCGCCCGCGCAGCCCGCCGCGGCCCCTTCGCCCGCGCCCGTCCAGGCAAGCCAGTCCCTCGTGCTCGATTTCAATGGCGCGGACCTCCGCACGGTCATTGACTTGCTTGCCCGCCAGCTCCGGATCAACTACATCCTGGACCCCCGCGTGGATGGCGCGGTCACGATCAAGACTTACGGGGAGATCCGCGCTGTCGAGGTCCGCTCCATCCTCGAAACCATCCTGCGCATCAATGGTGCTTCGATGGTGCAGGTGGGCGACATTTTCCGCATCGTGCCCGCCACGGATGCCGTGAACCTGCCGTTGAGCCCCATGGTCAATGCCTCCACGGCCCAGTTGCCGGCCGGGGAGGAAGCCGTCCTCAACCTCCTGTTCCTCAAGTACGCGACGGTGAAGGAAATGGAAGGCGTGGTGCGCCCGTTCCTCGGGCAAGGCGCGCAGGTCACCTCGTTCGCGCCCGCCAACCTGCTCATGATCCTCGATAATGCGCGCAATATGCGCCGCACCATGGAACTCGTGGCGCTCTTCGATAGCGATGCCTTCGCCACCCAGCGCGTCCGCCTGTTCGAAGTGAAGAACGGCAAGCCCTCGGATATTGCCGCCGAACTCGAAAAGATCATGAAGGGGATTGCGTTCTCTTCCGAAGGCGGCTCCACCACCTTCATTCCCATTGACCGGATCAACCTGATCCTCGCCGTTGCCCCCAACCCCGGCGTCTTCGACGAAGTCGAAAAATGGCTCGCGAAACTCGATGTCTCCGTGGCGGTATCGTCCGGCTCCATCAATAACTACGTCTACCGCGTGAAGTATAGCGATGCGTTCATGCTGTCCCAATCGATCATGCAGCTTTACACCGGGATGCCCGTCGGCATGGGGATGTACGGCGGCGGCTATGGCGGCTTCGGCGGCGGCATGGGTGGCTACGGCGGCATGGGCGGTGGTTATGGTGGATTCGGTGGAATGGGCGGGATGGGTGGATATGGCGGGATGGGAGGCGGATTCGGCGGCTTTGGCATGGGCGGGCTCACCAACCGTGGCTTTAACCTGGGAGCCCAGGGGATGGCCGGCGCCGCGGGCATGGCCGGAGCCGCTGGCGTAACCGGAGCCGCCGGTGCGTCCGGGGTCGCCGCCGGGCAGAATCCAACGGCGAACGCCCTCTACGGCGGAATGGGCGCGTACGGCAACATGGCCGGAGGCCTGCTCGGGATGGGCTACGGCCCCATGCTCAGCCCGACAGGCGAGCGCATCCCGCATGTCATCCCGAATTTCATCGATAATTCGCTGCTCATCCAAGCCACGCCCCAGGAGTATGAGCAATTGCTGAAGCTTCTCGAACAAATCGACATCGCGCCGCGCCAGGTGCTCATTGAAGCCAAGGTGTTTGAGGTGTCGCTCACCGGCGCGTTCGCGGCGGGTGTCAATGCGTACCTGAACCGGTTGGGCGATGGGCAACTCGATCCTGGTTCGGACGATTCCGGCGGAGGCCGCGCCGCGAGTGTCGCCCGTCGAGCCTTGGCGGCTGCGAGCACCGGCGGCGGCCTCACCATGACCGCCGGTATGCTGGTGGGCCACAGCCGCGAGTTGCTCGCCGTCCTCACCGCCGCCCAGGATAACCGCCTCACCAAGGTGATTGCCTCTCCCTCGATTCTCGCTACCGATAGTATTCCGGCGAGTATCACAGTCGGTACGGAGGTGCCGGTCCTCACGTCACAGGCGGCGAGCGCCGTCCAGCAGGGCGGCACTTCCCAGTTCGCGCAGACGATCACCAGCCGCCAATCCGGCACGAACCTCAAGATCACCGCCAGGGTAACCCCGGCTGGCATCGTCACCATGCTCATCAACCAGAGCTTCAGCACGCCGCAGGCCGCCGCCTCTTCCGGTATTCAATCCCCCTCTTTCAACAATCGCAGCGTCGATACCCAGATCACCATTCGCGACGGCGATACCATCGCCTTCGGCGGCATCATCCAGGAGAACAATCTCGAAGCCAGCGCCGGCATCCCGTACTTGCACCGCATCCCGATTCTGGGCGCCGCCTTCGGGTCTAAATCCCAGACCAAAACCCGCACGGAACTGGTCGTGTTTCTCACCCCCAGGGTGATTTACGACACCAACCAGATGCTCGATGCCTCCGACGAACTCATGCGAAAGATGGAACGGGTGAAGCGCCTGATGAACAGCAGCGAAGGCCGTTTCTAGAAATTACCCACAAAATCTTAGCCAGTAATATATAGTTTGCCGACCGCCCCGATCCCGGCGCCTCGGCCTGATGCGGAACTATTGACTTTGTTCCGCATAGATGATTAAATTCGGTCTGGTGGGATTCGTCCTCCAACCAGGCGTTAGCTTGGCTCAGTTGTTGGTTGACTTGGCTTAACCGAATCTTATTGCATTCATCGTCCAAACAGAGACGGATGGAGCGGATCGGGTCGAAATCCCGCAAGCATTATAAAAGAGAGCGGAACGCAAAACCTTTTTGAAAACACAACAAGAAGTACAACGTTTGCGTCCACAGAGCTCCGGCTTTCACTCGAGTTTGAGGCTCAGGTTGAAAGAACACTTCGTCAATTCAAAGCGAAATTCCCTACACCACAAGGAGAAGGAAATGTTCGATTTCCGAAGACTCGTGCTTGCTGTCAT
>JADYZL010000017.1 GCA_020853155.1 Bryobacterales bacterium | reverse complement strand
GAGCCTCACAGTCAACTGCGGCTTACACGGCTCGCTGATACTCATCCGCGTAGCGGATGCCGCTTCGCTCTAGCGCGGCCATTTTCATGATCGGGGGTGAACCCACGGTTCATGGGCCAGTGCTGTCACTGAATTCCCGATTCACTCGATTGCCAGTCCTGCCTCCGAATGCCGTTCGCCCTGCCGAATCACCACGCTCGCGGCTCCCTGAGGGGCCTGCGCCGGGATTCGAACGTTGATCTGATGCAGCCCCACAAACCCAGGCGCCAGCCCCGAAAACAGGACTTCTGCTTCCGCACCCCCGATCTCCACCACCGGTGTGTCGCCAACAGAGAGAGGAGCATCCGCTGCTGCCGCTCCTGTTGGGGGTTCCGGCAGTGTTGACCCGAGCCCCGTGGCGTAGATCAACACCACTTCACCGCGTTTAGCCGGGTTCGTCGAAGTCACCGGAGCATAGCCCTCCCCGTGAAGGATGGCGCCCAGCTGCCCATCGTGTAGAAAGATACCGGGATTGTGTTCAATCAGGGGGATCTCCACGGGATCGCTGGTTGCGATGCCGTTCGATATCAACAGGGGGGCGCTGGAGAGTCCCCGCAGTTCCGCGGGAACCTGGAAGTTGATCTGCTCCCGCCCGTTCACGTTTGCGATCGCAAGCAAGGGAACGCGAAGCCCGCCGAGGGTGACCGATACACCCGCCAATTCGCGTGGGAGAGGAACCCGGTTCGCGTCGACAATGCCGGTGACGTTGCTGAGATTGGTTCCGAACACCGTGGCCAGCGCACCCGGCGTGGCACCTGCGACGAAACTGGCGGCGTTGGTTACCCCCTGCGCCGGGAACTTCGGCACCGCTAACCCGGGAACTTCACCCGGATAGACGATGTAGATGTGCTCTCCCGAGGTGAAGGCCACACGACCTTCCCCACAGGCAACAAGCGCACCAACGCTGTCGGCGTCCGTGACGATTTCTTTCGTTCGAATCACCTGCAGGGTGCGCTTATCCACGACGCGGAGAGTAACGAACGCTTCCACGGGATAGGCACCTGGATAGGGAACCCGGATGTTCTGCCAGTCCACCAGATAGAAGTGATCTTCGTCCGCCGCAAAGTAACCTCGCGTCGGCAATTCTCCCACTTGTTCGAGTGTATTCGGATCGATGATGTGGCCCGAGGACGCGTAGAGCAATCCGTCGTGAATGTATATGGTGGCTTGAAACTCGTTGATCACCCGATCGCTGAACTTCTCAATCGTCGCTTCAGTACCGGAAATGCGATAGCGAGCAAGGCCAAAGTTGCTCGTGTTGCCGTTGTAGCAGAAGACCACATTCGGGTCATCGCCCATGGCCATCGAACTGCAGTGTTTATCCGGATTCAGGGGGTGTTCAGCCGCAACTCCGTTTTCGTAGATCCACACATTTCCAGCGAACCCCGTGCCATAGCGAACCAGGACTGCATCGGGCCGTCCGGCCAATGGAAGTACTTGGAGAATGATGATGGCGTAGCTTCCCTCAGGAGTGTTGTTTTCCGCGAACGGCGGACTCACGGAATTGTCTGACAATCCCACTCTCACCAGCTCTGAGCTTCGGTAGTGCCACTTATCGTTCAGTTGGTTGAAAGCAACGTAGAGTACATCGTGTGCGGGGTCGAGAGCGAGGGCTTCCGGCTTGGGCCCGACTGCGTATTCGCGCTTCACTTGCAGCGTTGCCAGGTCCGTGGATACCACCAAATCGCCGTTCCCTCCGGCGTAAGACGAGATGCTTGCAAGCAGGCGGTTCCGGCTGGAATCGTAGGTGAGGCCGATTGCCTGGACCGGTATCGTACGTACGCCCGGCGTAGCAGGAGGCTTCGGTTGTACGGAGGGCAACGGCGGGCTTACCGGGGGGATCGTGGCGATCTCCACCAGATACAGATCGTTCTCATCGCCGAGGATGCCGAGAGTGTTTCCGGCACGGGAGAACCCCTGCCAGGTTCTCGGCTGGTTACTCACACGCAGTTCGCCTACCTTTGCGTATGTGGAGATATCGAAGACAAGAATGCGGGTTGGTGTGAGGAAATACACCTTGCCCTCCGCGGGCTCCGGAAGCACAAAACGTCCCCAGTTCTGATAGTTGATTCCCGGCGGTTGCAGTTCGGAATCAGTGAACTCACCAACCACTCGCGCGAGTTCGGGGTCGATCTTTTCTCCGATGGACGTATACAGGAATCCCCCGCTTTCCACGATCTCGATTCCGAAGCCGCCTCTGCCGCAATGGGCGAGATTCAGAGCATGTATGCCATCCGTCGAAAAACTCGTTCGCTTGATATTCCCGCCACTCCACTGGCTCACCCCATAGAGACGGTCGCCGGTTGCGTTGAACGAAAGCTGATACCGGGCCGCGTGATCGCTGTGGTGGTCCTGGTTCAGGTCAGTTTGAGGTAACAGGGTACCGCTACGGTAGGCGGCAACCGCACCTTGGTACAGAGAAACGGCCACCGCTTCGGGGTCTCGCGGATGTGCAGCGAGATTCCAAATGAAGTACTGCTCCCCCTCGCCGCGCGGATCCACGACAATGTCCTGATCCCGCTGGGAGTTGTCCAGTCGCACGCGCGCCACGCGATAAGCTCCCCGCAGGTGGGTAAACACGGCGTCGCCCCCGGCTGCGGCAGAGAGTGAGGCGGGGTAGCTCCCGGCAAAGGCCGAGCGCACCACTCCGCCATTGAGAGGATCAATTTCCAGAATGCTGTTCGAGGCGCTGCCTGCCGTAGGTCCGGTGGAAACCAGAAAGCGGCCTTTGGCAGGATTCGCGGCAAGGCTGCTAATCGGCAGCGCGTGACGACGAATTCCGGGGCTCACTTGAGAAACGGAGAGATCGGGTTCCGGCCACGAGGGCAGCATCTCGAGGGGAACAATCAGCACATCACGCTCAGCGGCGATGGCTATCCGGTTTGGACCCGCCCAAACTGCGGCGCGCATTAGAGATGTCTTCAGCTCCACAGCGTTAGCCGCCAGTACCCGCTGGGTGGAAATGTCGCTGACTACAGTGTAGTTGGTGCTGAGGTCGTTGAAGACGTGGACAATTCGGTTTCCAGGCAGGTCTACAAGGGGATAACCATTGGTGACGAAGCTGGCGTGAAGCACGGGCGGGTTTATGGTCCAGATGCCCCCATCCTCCGAGTAGATCTTCCCTCCCGCGTAGACTACTCCAGGGCCATCTCTCCCGCTGATTGCTGGCACTGTTTCCAGGTGCTCCACGCCGTCCGCAACGACACGGATCTTGGAGAACTTCGCGGACATTAAGGAGTGCGATGCAGAGAAGAGTATGTCTGGCGCGTCTCCTGGATTCAAAGTGTCTCCAAAGAGGGCATTCTGAATCGTCCGTGGGCGAGGCGTCCCGTTGTCGTAGACCACCACCGATCGCTCATACGGCGGAATGATGCGGAGCACCGCGACCGACCCCGGGCTCTGGGGAAGCGCCTGCAACTTCAGTGGAGACCACAGGGTGGCGGAATACCCCAGAGTTTCGTTGGGGAGAAAGACCGGAAAGGCTGTCCGTCCCGCAGACGTTTCTTGGTCTAAGTCGAAGGTGGTGATCCAGGGCGCACCCTGTAAGCCGGCGTAGAGCTGAGCTGCTTCGTCGTCGATCGACAACGGCCCAGGGTCGCTGCCGGCAAAGCGGGCGCCGACGACGGAGGCCGTTCTTGGATCAATGCTCAAGATCTGGTTCCCGAAGGAGCCTTCCTCCGCGTGGACGCTCGCGTAGAGCACCTGGCGCTTCGGGTCGTAAGCCAGATCCCGCGCAACCAGCGGCAGACGAAGAATGCCGTTGGCGCTCTGAACGGGCATGGGAAGTGGATTCGCCGGTGCCTGCTCAAACTCATCGTTCCGCGCGATCACCAGCTTTGCCCGTCCAGCGATTGCTACGTATCGCTCTCCCATCGCTCTCAGGATCTCTGGACTATCGGCAAACGGTACCTGCTGCACACGCTCAGGCAGGAAGCGATTGGCGGAGATGCTGCGGAGCCGCGGAACTGCCCTGCCGTCCTCCACATCCCAATAGAGTCCAAGAATCGCCCGGCCGTCATGCGCTACCGCCGAGACTTTAAGGTCCTTTCTCGAAATCGTCCCGGCCAAGCTCTGCAGATTGAAGTCGAAGATCCTTCCATTGCTATCGGCAACGAGGGAGCCAGCGGCGCTGATAGGGAGCTTCTCGGTCTGAGACACCACGGCGTTTCCCGCGCGCACGCCATCAGCGTTCACCTGGAGATCGACCACGCGGCCGTGGCGAACCCCAAACCAGGCACCAGAATCCTCGCGGCGGCTCATGTAGACGAAAGCGTCACCCTCCACGCTCACCGGACGCACGGTTGCGTTGTCCCAAACCTCCAGCGTGCCGGTATAACAAGGGCGGTGGCAACGGGTTATGAGGACGCTGTGGGGCGCATCGGGTAGCACGGCGATGCTTTGAGCGTGGAAGGGGGTCCCGTCCCATGAATTGCCCAGCGGGATATCGAGGTCCGGCTGAAGAGTGGCTACATTGAATCGCCGAACGATCCCATGGTCATGGACAGCCACATAGAGCTTCGAGCAATCCGCGGAAATCGCTGCGGCGCCAAGCGGAACGGGCTCCGTGTAAGAGCGCAGGATGGCTCCTGTTTCGGGATTGATCGCGACGATCGAATTTGCGGCCAGACCGCTCCCTTCAAAATCTGCGATTGCAATCACTTGGGCACGACAGGAATCCCACACCACATCCATGGCGCGAAGACTGGCCTCGGCGGGTGCTGCCACTGCTGCTGTATTGACCAAGAAGAGGAGCAGTAGGAGACAGGCCGCGGGCACGCACAGGCCATACGTCCAAGGCCCATTGCCCCTGCCGGGTGTCGTTCTCGAAAGCGAGATCCGGATTGAGTTACGAGGCCCCCTGGTGCTCATATCGCCAGTTTCTCACGCAGCGATCCGGATACAAGATCTGAAACGGGAAAATGGGGACCTTATATCGAATTCGATACCGAATTCCGTCGCCAAGTCCACCGTAAGGAAAGGCTATTGCAGCCGGTCGCTCACGGGAGCAGGGCTTCCAGTCAGAGCTTCAAAGAAGTGAAACCTGGCCTAGCCAGGCATTTGGAAAGCTGCGCCGCAAACTCCGACTTGTACTGTGGATCAACGGACCTAAGAAATTGCGCCCAAGCCAGCTTCATCTCCTCTTCGAGCGGCGGCACCCATCTCCAATGAACCCACTCCTCATCACGCTCAAACGTGATGTGCGCCAGTTGTTTGTCCATTGCGACTTGCCATTCTGACGTCCAAGTCGGAAGCACCCAAGTCCTGGTAGTGTCTGCCGGGAGATAGTCCTTTGCCAGAAGGTCGGGAAGCTCCACGCCATTTCTTCGGGGTCTCTTGTCTTTCAGCAGAAAGTCAGCCAGTTTGCGATAGCCCAGCAAGAAAGCATCGTCGGCATGCGTACGCCAGGGAGCCTCCCCATGGATCGACCAATAGGCGGCGGAAATCAGATTCGCGTACTCGTAACAGACATGGGCGATCCCGCGCTTTAGAACTGCATCGTCAATTGGGCAAGGTCTTGCCATCTTTCACTCCCATGCCGGACGCGATAGTTGCGCCATTCCTCAAAGCGGGAGCGAGCGACCAACCACACCTCTATTGCGTGCCCGTGCAGAAACCATCCTACCTGCACGGACTCGCATGAACTGGAATTCGGTGACAGCACTGGCCCATGAACCGTGGGTTCACCCCCGATCATTAAAATTAACTGATCAATGGTCACCTGAAGAATCAATAGGTTGCGGCTATTTTCAAGAGAGGCACCACTTTTACCTATTATAGCACTGATTCTAAACGAGTTATTTCGATTTCGGCCCAACCCGATCTCGAGTCCACGGCCCTCGCTGCCCGAAAAGACGCCGTTGGCGGGAAGCGTTCCGCTCATCGCGGAGCGATCAACCTCAACCCCGGGCGCACGAACAACCCCACCCTGTTCGAAGCCCGCAGGTCACTACGCTCCTGATCGGGGCGCAGATCTTCAAAACTCGCACACGGCGACCAAGGAGTTCCGGCCAAGGGGGCGACCATCAAACCCTCCTCAAACCCGCGCTCCGCCGAACTCGGAATTCGCACCGCTACTGCCT
>JADYZL010000016.1 GCA_020853155.1 Bryobacterales bacterium | reverse complement strand
CTCGCCGTCAGCTATACTGGTACCGAAGTCTGTTGCTCTACGCATCGAAACATTTTTCGAGTGTCTGGGTTCGCGTGATTGGGTTTACAGTTGTGGTGGGAGCGCTTTCGAGAGCACTTTTGCAGCAATCGGCGCGCTCGATTGGGATTCGCGGAGTAAATCCTGTGTTGGTATTGGCGCTGAAAACAGTTCTTCATGGAAGGCCACCGTCCAGCAGACCGGTAAGTAGCACCCTTGGAAACCGGCACGAAACTTAGAAGGACGCGCTTCGCTTCTATGGCTCAATCCAACTCAAATCGAGACTTCGCCTCCTCCCCTATGAATTTTGTTTCGATAACGATCGTTACCTACAATAGCGGGCGCTTTATCAAGCGCTGTCTGGAATCGGTGCTTGAGCAGCGCTACGAAGCAAAAGAAATCATCGTCATTGATAACGCTTCCACCGATGGGACCATCGACATCCTTGAGCAGTTCGCGGACCGATGCACCATCATTGTGAACGAGGAAAACACGGGCTTTGCCGCGGCTCAGAATCAGGCCATCCGTCTCAGCCGTGGAGCCTGGATCCTCACCCTGAACCCGGATGTACTCCTTCTGCCCGGCTTCATTGAGTCGCTTGTCGTCGCGGGCGGTTTGGATCCGGAAGTAGGCACGGTATGCGGCAAGCTGCTCGCGATCCGCGCCACTTTTGACTTTCATGAGAAGCCGCTGGTCGATTCCACCGGAATCTACTTCACTCCGATGCTTCGGCATCTGGACCGGGGCAGCCAGGAGGTGGATAACGGCCACTTCACCAGGATCGAGTACGTCTTCGGCGCCACCGCCGCGGCGGCCCTCTATCGAGCCGAAATGATTCGGGATATCGCGGTGGATGGCGAGTTCTTCGATCATGATTTCTTCGTGTATCGGGAAGATGCCGATGTCGCTTGGCGCTCACAATTGGCAGGCTGGAAGTGCTTGTATACGCCGATGGCGCGGGGCTATCACGTCAGGAATGTGCTGCCCGGCAACCGCCGCGCATTGCCGGCCGAGATCAACATGCACTCGGTCAAGAATCGCTACCTGATGCGCATCAAGAACATCTCGCTTCCCATGTACCGGCGGTTCTTCTGGTCGATCTTGTGGCGGGATCTGATTGTCATCGGCTGTTGCTTGCTCTGGGAACATTCCTCCCTGAAGGCCTTCTGGTTCCTGGCGCGGAATTGGTCGAGCACCATGCGGAAGCGCAAGCAGGTGATGGGCCGAAAGCGGGTGTCGGACCGCTACATGGAAAGCTGGTTCTCGTATGAGCCCGTGTCGAAGCAGGCGCCGGCGGAATTTCATAGGCCGGCGAACATGACTGAGTCCGAAGCGGCGCATTTCTAGAGCCGCCAACATGCGTATCGCACTACTGGGAACGCGAGGGATTCCCGCGGCCTACGGAGGTTATGAGACCTTCGCGGAAGAACTCTGCACTCGCCTTGTCGAGCGGGGACACTCCGTTACCGTCTACTGCCGCCAAAAACCGGTTTCCGATCGGTACCGCGGCGTGAACCTGCAATGGCTTCCAACCATTCGCAACAAGTATCTTGACACCCTGGCCCATTCCGCCCTCAGCACCGGCCATCTACTGCTTCATCGCTATGATGCGGTGCTTTACTGCAACGCGGCCAACGCGATCTTTACGCTTCTGCCTCGCCTCGCATGGATGCCGGTCGCGCTCAACGTGGATGGCATCGAACGCTTCCGCAAGAAATGGAATCGGGCGGCGCGTGGCTGGTATCGCCTGTCTGAATTTCTCGCTACCCGTTTCCCCACGGTGATGGTTACGGACGCGCGCCGCATCGCCGCCTACTACCGGGAGGAGTATGCGGCCGAATCGGTTTGCATCCCCTACGGTGCTCCTCTCGAAAGACTCGGTTCGACCGTCGCGCTCAATCAAATCGGCATCGAGCCGGATAATTATTGGCTCTATGTCACGCGCTTTGAGCCGGAGAACAACCCGCTCCTGGTGAGGCAGGTGTTTGAAACCGTGGAGACGCCGCGGCATCTCGTTCTGGTCGGCGACGCCCCATACGCGGCGGAATATATTGCCGCGATCCGGAATACCCAGGACCCGCGCATCCATCTGCCCGGCGGAATTTACGGCCAAGGCTACCATGAGTTACAGTCTCATTGTTACGGGTACATTCACGCGACCGAGGTGGGCGGCACCCACCCCGCGTTGATCGAAGCAATGGGCAAGGGCAACCTGGTCTTGTATCTGAATACCCCTGAGAATGCCGAGGTGGCCGGGGACGCGGCAATTCCCTTCGAGAAAGACACCCTCGCGGAAACTATTCTGCACGCTTCACGCATGGATGAACGCGAACGCAACCAGTTTCGCAGCGCCGCTCGGCTACGCGTTCAGCGTCTTTATAGTTGGGAAGCGATTACGACGCTATATGAAAAACTGTTCGAGAAGCTGCAACGCCGGGAGAACCCACTGACAGTACAATGGAATTCCCAATAAACCAGTCCAGGAACTCACCAGCCGGGCAGGCCCACCGTTCCTATGTCGAAATCTCGTACTCTCGGCTGGCCGCCAACTATCGTAGTATCGAATCCACGCTTCCACGGGGAACACGCATCATGCCCGTGGTGAAAGCGAATGCATACGGTCATGGGGCCATCCCGGTTGCACGCAAACTAGTGGAATGCGGTGCGGAATGGCTGGCCGTCAGCAACCCCGAAGAGGGAGTGGAACTGCGCGAAGCCGGAATCGGGTTGCGGGCGAGAATCGTCGTCACGGCGGGGATCCTTCCTTTTGAATGGGACGCAATGGTGGAGCACTCCCTCACTCCGGTGCTTCACAGCCTTGCCGATGTACAGTTGTTCGACAATCTCTGTGCTCGCCTTGGACGATCCCTTCCGTTTCATTTCAAGGTGGATACCGGATTATCCCGGCTGGGAAGCCTCGATTCTCCAGACGTGATCGCAGCGGCATTCAAATCGCTCGCGCGAGCATTTCCTGAAGGGTTGATGACCCATTTCGCATCGGCTTCAGACCCGATCGGCAGCCAGACTCGTAGCCAGGTCGTTCGATTTCGGGAGATCTTGCACCGCCTGCGTGAGCTTGGCATAGAGATTCCGATTCACCATGTGGATGCCACTAACTCCTTGCACTACCCTCCACATGAGGGCGGCTATCAATTGGCGAGGCCCGGGCATGGCATCTATGGGTACGTCGCTAATCCGCCGGGGGAACCCGTGCCCGGTAAGCTGGCGGTAAAACCTGTTCTTTCCTGGTATACTCACGTGCTTCTTACCAAGCACCTGCCCGTCGGCGCCCTTGTCGGCTATGGCGCTCTCCATCGCGCCACGCGTCCCACGACGATTGCAATCCTCGGTGTCGGCTATGCCGATGGCTACCCTCATGCCCTTTCCGGAAAAGGGCGGGTGTTGCTTCATGGGCGCTTCGCTCCAGTGCTCGGAGCTGTATCAATGGATCTCACTACCGTGGACGTCACGGACATTCCTGGCGTTAGCGCCGGTGATCTCGCTACCCTGATCGGCACGAATGGAGAAGAGAGCATTGACGCACTGGAATTGGGCCGCATGGCCGGAACAATCTCCTACGCGATCCTCACGAACATCCAGCCGCGCGTGAAACGGGTTTACGTCCCCTGAACGTCCTCCACAGCTACGCACAACAATCATTGCTGTGTGCCAGGAAAGTCGGGAACGAAGATGCGGGAAGAGGGGGGATGGAGCGGGAGACGAGACTTGAACTCGCGACATCAACCTTGGCAAGGTTGCACTCTACCAACTGAGTTACTCCCGCCCAGATGGTGCACTCTCTATTCTCCAAGACCGGGATCTTGGTGTCAAGCGTGGTTCGTCCGCCGAACGAATTCGGCTGGGTCATCCGTCGCTGTCCACTGAGCAGGAAAACATTCTCCCGGATTCCGCCAAGCCATCCACATTTCCAACGAAATTTTTCCGGTCTCCCGAGAATTCCTTAAAATCCACATGCATCGTTGATTTCCACTCCCGAATCCACTGCCTACCTTACTGAAACAGCAAGGTTTACCACGATTTCCACAATGCACCTTTCGCAAATCGCGTGGATCGATGTTGGAAACCGCTTCAGCCGCAGTTTCCCTCGAACCATCCGCGCCAATTTCCTCAAATTCTCCAAGCGATAACTCACGTTGATTGAATGGGATATCGAGACTTCCACGGATCCACAGCCCCTATAGCTTCTGTTCTTATTTGAATCATTAGTTCCTAACAATTGTTTTCGTAAGGCGCCACCCTCGCACATCGGCTCCTCGTCTGCGCTCTGGAAGGAGCAGAAGGAAAGACTACCCCCAAACGGAGGGAGAAACTCGCATTCATCAGCCGAAGCACCCGGATTTGACTACGCGCCCTAACTGATGGAAACCTCGAAGGTTGTACGGACGGAGCCATCATTCCAACGGGCGTTCTTGCGAAACAAAGATGAGAGATTTGTTTTTGTTTCCAGTAACTTTGCCCTCATCAGGAACCGGCTTGCATACCCGGATCGCTGTGCTAGACTTGGTAACCGCGAGACCAATTTCGATGCCGCGATGCAGTGCTCGAACTAGATTCGCCGATCGGTAGCATTCTCCGAAAAATCGCAGGAGATTTTCCGCTGGTTTTCCACAGGCTGTGGAAAACGTGGAGGAAATCCTCGCCCGTAGACTGGAGACGTAATGAATCATTGGGAACGTATCAAGGAAGAACTCGAGACCGAACTGCCGCGTGAGGCGTATCTCACCTGGGTTCAACCCACTCGCGGAACGCTCGTCAAGGATGGAGCAATTCACGTGTCCGTTCCGGATGAGCAGACGCGGGTGATCCTTCGCGAGGATCATGCCCGGTTGCTTGAAACCACTGCGGCGCGGCTCGGATTCGCAGCGTATTCCTTTCATTTTGAAGTCGATACAACAAGATTCAGCGTTTCCAATGGCAGCACCGCCGCTCTCGATTCGAACACGCATGGTGGCTCCACCGCAGCCGTTGAAGGAGCGTTTTTTCCACCGAAGCCCACCCTCATCGAGCGCTATACCTTCGAAAATTTCGTCGTCGGGCCCTGCAATCAGTTCGCTCACGCCGCATCCCGGGCCGTCGCCAGTCGGCCCTCCGGTAGCTATAATCCGCTCTTTATTTACGGTGGTTCCGGCATCGGCAAGACGCACCTGATGCATGCGATCGGCCTCGCCCTGGGGAACGCCTCACCGGGTACCCGGATCGTCTACACATCCAGCGAGCGTTTCGTCAACGACATGGTTACCTGCATCAAGACGGAGCGGATGCCGTCATTCCACTCGTACTACCGTTCCGCCGATGTGCTGCTCGTCGACGACATCCACATCATCGCGGGTAAGGAACGCACACAGGAAGAGTTCTTCCATACGTTCAACGATCTTTACGAGCACAAGAAGCAGATCGTCATTTCGAGTGATTCGGCCCCCAATGAAATCACCGGACTCGTCGACCGGCTCCGCTCCCGGTTCGCTTGGGGCTTGATGGTGGACATGCAGCCCCCGGACCTTGAGACGAAAATGGCGATCCTTGACAAGAAGGCGGAAGCCGAAGGCGTGTCTCTGCCCGAAGACGTCCGCATTTTCATCGCTACCAAGACAAAATCAAGCGTGCGCGAGTTGGAAGGAGCCTTGGTGCGAGTGCTCGCCTGTTCCTCCATCACCGGTGCGCCCGTCTCACTGCAAATGGCCCGGCAAACCCTAACCGGCCTCGGAGACCAGGGCGAGCGACGGGTCACTATCGATGCGATTCAGAAGGCCGTCGCCGCCCGGTTCAAATTGCAACAGCAGCAATTGCGTCAGCGAAGCAACGCGCATTCCATCTCCTACCCGCGGCAGATCGCGATGTACCTGGCGAAGGAACTGACACCCTCTTCCCTCACGGAGATCGGTCGCGCGTTTGGAGGTAAACACCACACCACCGTCATGCATTCCGTGCAAAAGATTGACGGCGAGAAGCAAACCAACGCCGAGACAGCCAAAATTATCCACAACCTAATCGATTCATTAAACTAGCACTTATCCGCCCATTATTGTCTCGTTGTGGAAATTGTTTGTTCCTCCGGATAGCCATGTCTGCGCTCAAGCGGCGGAACGTGCAAACGCGCCAATAGGCCGATCCGGGAATTTGGCCTCAAGTACTCAAATTTTGTATAATTTAGAGTTGAGGCAGTGGTCCCCCAATACCCCCAAATTCGCTGAAGCGCGAAGCATTCGCTACTGGGTCCCGGCTAGGAACG
>JADYZL010000015.1 GCA_020853155.1 Bryobacterales bacterium | reverse complement strand
GCGATAAACAAGCCGGTCCCCGCGTGGCCGCCATCCTCAGCATCGCCGAAACCTGCAAGCGGCAAGGCTTGCCTCTGCGCGACTACCTCCTCGCCATCCTCCCCGGCATGGCCGACCGCAAGCACCACGACGCCAAGAACTTCACCCCCGCCCGCTGGAAACAGCATCACGCCTGACCGCATCCGTCAAGACTGGGGTTGGTCTTACGGATACGCTTCTTCCACAAGGCGAGCGTGTAGTTCACGGCTTGTCCGAGCGTGCTCTTCGGCAGCACGCTCTTCTGTAACCGCAGCAACTCTTCGCGCAGCGCGGCCACGAGCGGCGCGGCTTTCTCCGCGCGCAGGGCATGGCGGTCTTCGAGACGCATTCCGGCCGCGGGGGCCTCGCGGTCTCGACTGATTTGCGGCGTGCGCCGAGCCAGCCCCCGCTCGATAGCGATAGAATCGAAGCATGTCTGCACTGGTGACTCTGGGAACAACCAGCGTGCCGTTGGATCCCGAAGTTCTACTTGCAAAACAGGAGGCGCTGTTCGCGCATCTGCGTTCACTGGGCACGGTGATGGTGGCCTATTCGGGGGGGACGGATTCTGCCTATTTGGCCTGGGCGGCCAGTCAGGCGCTCGGCGAGAACGCCATTGCGGTGCTGGCCGATTCAGCTTCGGTGCCCGCAAGCCACATCCGCGATGCGGAAGCTTTCGCGCGCGAGTTCGGCATTCGTTATCAGGCGATTCACACAAAAGAGTTTGAAAATCCGGACTATTCGAAGAACGATGGAGATCGCTGTTTCCATTGTAAGGATGAACTCTTCTTCCGGATGGAGGCGTTTGGCCGCGAGAACGGTCTCACGGCGCTTGTTTATGGCGTGAATAAGGATGATCTCGGCGATTACCGTCCCGGCCAGCAGGCGGCGAAGATTCATCAAGTGGAAGCGCCGCTGGTGACCGCGGATCTGACCAAGGCCGAGATTCGAGAACTTTCCCGTCTGGCCGGTTTGCCCACGTGGAACCGCCCCGCCGCCGCCTGCCTGAGCTCAAGAATCGCCTACGGCATGGAGGTGACCGAAGGGAAGGTGAAGCAGGTGGAAACGGGCGAGGAAGCGCTCAAGGCGCTGGGCTTCGTGAAGTTCCGCGTGCGCCACCATGGAGACTTGGCCCGTATCGAGATTGCCCGGGATGAACTCGCGCGGGCGCTCGATCTGGAGATGGCCGGCGAGTTCGTCCGCATCTTCAAGCCGCTCGGCTTTCACTTCGTCACGCTCGACCTCGAAGGCTACCGCCAGGGCTCGTTGAATGAATCGCTGGGAGTGGAGCGCAAGGCGTCCACCGCCTTCTAGCGCCGCCTTGAAGTACCGTGAAGTCGTTTTACGTCCATAACTTCGGATGCCGCGCCGCGCAGGCCGATGGGGCCGCGCTCGAGACGCTGCTTGCGTTGCGCGGGCTGGACGCCGCCCCGGTACGCGATGCAGCGGATCTCGTGGTTCTGAATACCTGTACCGTGACCGCCGCCGCCGATGACGATGTACGCAAGACTGCGCGGCGGGTGAACCGGGAGAATCCGGGGGCGAGCATCCTCATTACGGGCTGCTACGCGCAGCGCGACCCGGAGGCGCTGGCCGATCTGCCGGGTGTCCG
The DNA here is from genome assembly GCA_020853155.1 of Bryobacterales bacterium. Classification (GTDB taxonomy): domain Bacteria; phylum Acidobacteriota; class Terriglobia; order Bryobacterales; family Bryobacteraceae; genus JACTMJ01. Next base: position 2,176 of record JADYZL010000015.1, on the reverse strand, counting down.
CTGGGTGGTGGGCAATTCGCACAAGACACAGATCCCCGACATCATCGCGGAGCACGCCGCAGCCGCGGGCGCGCTCACGCCCTACCATGGCAACATTCACGTGGGCGACATCTTCGCCCAGCACGAGTTTCTTTCCGCGCCCGTCGAGGATTCCTCGGGAGACCGCACGCGCCCGAACCTCAAGATCCAGGATGGGTGCAACAACCGCTGCACTTTCTGTGTGATTCCGTCCGTGCGCGGACGCAGCCGCAGCGCTCCGTTGCACGAAGTGGTGGAGCAGGTGCGGCAGTTGGCCGCCAAGTATCGCGAGGTGGTGCTGAGCGGCATCAACCTCGGCCGATGGGGGCGCGACAACGGCATCTCCATGCGGCTTCACGATCTCGTCCGCACGCTGCTCACCGAAACCTCCGTTGCGCGGCTGCGGCTGAGTTCCGTCGAGCCGATGGATTTCTCGAACGAACTGCTCGAATTGATGGCGTCGGAACCACGGATCGCCCCGCATTGGCATGCGCCGCTCCAATCGGGTTCCGATTCGGTGCTCAAGCGGATGAAGCGGCGCTACCGGGTGCGCCATTACGAAGACCGGATGCAGCGCGCTTACGCCTTGTTGCCGGAGGCCGCATTCGGGGCCGATGTGATGGTGGGGTTTCCCGGTGAGACGGACGCCGAGTTCGAGGAGACGCGTGCGTTCATCGAACGGATGCCCTACACCTACCTGCACGTCTTTACGTATTCCGAGCGGCCCGGCACGCCCGCCCAGGATCTGGCGGATCACGTGCCCATGCCGGTGCGCAAGCAGCGCAACGCCGTGTTGCGGGAGTTGGGAGCGGCCAAGAACATGGAGTTCCGCCGCGGGCTGGACGGGAAGCGGCTGAGCGTGGTGACGCTCGAAAATGAGCGCTTCGGGCTGAGTGGCAACTACGTGAAGGTGGAGCTTCACAAGCCCTACCCGGCGAACGAGATCCACGAGGTTGAAATTGGCGGGGTGACGGAAACCGGCCTCGCCGAGAGCCGCGCCTGCGCCGCGAAGGATAGCGCGTTCGTCGTCCTCTAAGCGGGGAGGTCGAAGCCTTCGATTGCAGCGAGGTCTTCGCTTGTAAGCGCAAGCGCCGCGGCTCCGGCTACTCCCTTTGCCTGTGCGGCGCTCCTCATGCCCACGATGGCCGCCGTGATAGCCGGGTTCTTGAGCGTCCAGGCGATGGCGACTTCGCCGGGCGAGCAGCCGTGCTTCGCGCCGATGCCGCGCAGCAGTTCCACGAACTCGAGATTGCGCGAGAGGCGCGGTTCCTGAAAATCCGGGACGCGCTGGCGGTGGTCGTCTTCGGGCATGGCGGCGATGCGTTCTTTGGTCATCTTGCCTGTCAGCAGCCCGCTGCGCATGGGGGAGTAGGCGAGCACGCCCGCGCCGTGCGTTTGGCACCAGGGCAACTGCTCCCGTTCGATGCCGCGCACGAGCAGATTGTATGGCGGTTGCAGAGAGGTAACGGGGGCCACCTTCGAAACCCGTTCCAGTTGCGGCACGCTGAAGTTGGATACGCCGATCCAGCGCACTTTTCCCTGCTCCTTGAGGCGGGCGCACGCATCCCAGCCCTCTTCGAGGTCTTCGTCGGGTTCGGGCCAATGGATCTGGTAGAGGTCGATCGCCTCCACTTGCAGGCGCCGGAGGCTGGCCTCGCATTCGCGGAAGACGGACTCGCGCTTCAGGCTCCGGCCGATCTCGCGCTGTTCGTTCCAGACGCGGGCACACTTGGTGAAGAGCAGGGGCTTGGCGGCGAGATCCTTGACGGCGCGGCCCACCACTTCCTCGGCATGGCCAAGACCGTAGACCGGGGCGGTATCGACCCAGTTCATTCCGAGGTCGAGCGCCGCGTGAATGGCCGCGACGGAATCGGCGTCGTTCTGCGGCCCCCAGGCGAACTTCCAATCGCCGCCCCCCATGGCCCACGCGCCGATGCCCAGCGCGGTGATGTCGAGATCGCTATTGCCTAATCGCCGTTTCTGCATCGAATGGACTCTCCAGGTTCAGTTTATGCGAGCGCGGACGCGCCTCCGGCGGCCATCGGGAGTGTCTCGCACTCTTCGGTGACGGAGCGCTCCGGGGGAATGATATAGGTGACCGAGGTCTTGCCGGAGAAGCAGGCGGCCACGTCGGAACCGGGCGTGCTGCCCCGAAGCG
>JADYZL010000014.1 GCA_020853155.1 Bryobacterales bacterium | reverse complement strand
GGCGGAGAGGGCGGGATTCGAACCCGCGGTACAGTTTTAGCCGTACGACGGTTTAGCAAACCGCTGCTTTCGACCACTCAGCCACCTCTCCGCAGTTCTGGTTGGTCTCTTCGCAGGATAGCACAACAGAGCCTCCGCAACGGTCTGAAATCGGTGAGGTTATCGGGAATACGGCGGGCGGCGCCGGATGCGGCAGTATGCCGCCAACTCCCCGATTCACGCGCGGTTACATTTGGCCTGCTCGCGCGATTCACGCGCGGTTACATTTGGCCAACTCGCGCGATCAACGCGCGAATCCGCTCCGGCTTTTCGATGTCGCGGCCGAGGAGTTCTTTTTTCGCCGCGCGGTCTTCATAAACGGGCAGGGCTTGCCGCAGCAGGTTGCGGGCGCGCTGCAGGGCGATCGTTTTCTGGCTGCCGGTCAGGGATCTCGCGGCTTCCTCAAGGAGCGCTTCCGCGAAGTCCGCTCGCGTCTGCGCCACGGCCAACTCGCTGGAACGCGAATCCGGCGTTCGCCGCAGGACCTCCTCCCGCAAGGAAAGGGCCCGCTCGTAGGAATCGCGGCACTGCGGGAACCATGCCAGTTGCGCGTACACCCCGCCGAGATCGTTGAGGATGGCGGCCACGCCTCCACGAGCACGCTGGTTCCCGGTGTCCTCGTTCAGCGCGGATTCGAGACGCCGCAGGGCGTCCTGATAAAAGCGCAGCGCTTCATCGAGTTGTCCGCTCTCGCGCTGGACATAACCGAGATCGCTCAGCGTGTGCGTGATTGCGAAGCGGATGTTCCGGTCCGCTGGGTTCTTGGCCAGCAGATCCCGCTCAACCTCGAGAGCTTTGGTGAAGAGACCGTTCGCCTCGGAGAGGCGTTTTTCCGAGATAGAAAGCGTCCCGAGCCGCTTCAACGTGCCCGCGTATTGCGCCGCGACATCTCTCTCGCCGGGCGAGGCGGCGAGCAGCGCTTCGCAAATCGCCTTCGATCTTTCATACGCTTCGCGGCCTTCGGCGCCGCGGCCATCTTGCACGTGATCGTTGCCGAGCCGCCGCCAGGCGACAGCGCGGCTCAACTCAGAAGCACGGCTTGCATCGCGTGGATCGGCGTTACGGAGCAACCGCGTGAGATCGAAAACCGCGTCGGCCGCGCCTTTCGGATCGCCAGCATCCCGAAGGGTGGCGATCTGGTCGCTGAGCAACCCGATGGCGGCGGCTTCGGCCCGCTCCCGGTAGTCGCGGTTCGGAAGAACGGCGCGGGCAAGCGCGAGGCCCTTCGACAGGCTCCCAATTGAGGCTTGACGGTTGCCGAGATTCTCGGCACGGGAGTCTCCTTCCACCGCGGCCAGTTTCCGGTACGCTTCGGCCAGTTCCAGTTGGAGTTCCGGGTCTGCGCTCGATGCCGCCGCCAGAGAATCCAGAAACCGCGTGGATCGATCAAGCAGCAAGGCGCGCGCGGCGGTGGTTCCGGGAACTTTCAGCAGGCTCTCATGCAATTCGAAGATGATGGACCGCGCCATCTCCCGCGATTGGCGGGCGAACAGCTCGGCGCGCATCCTCTCCGCGCGGGCTACCCGCCACTGCCAGGTAGCGGCCAGCATGCCCCCTAGCAGGCTGAGCACCAGCGCGGCGCCCGCGGCCACCTGCCAGGCATTCCGCTGAAGGAACTTCGTGAAACGGTAACCGGCCGTGGCGCGTTGCGCGCTGACGATGTGGCCGTCAAGGAAGGCGTGGAGGTCCCGCGCGAGCGCCGCCGCCGTTCCATAGCGATCCTCGGGCCGCTTGGCGAGCGCCTTCATTACGATGTTGTCGAGGTCACCCGAGAGGCTGCGGACGAGCGATCGCAAATCGGTCCGCCGGTTCCATACGACCAGTTCCGGGCGGATCGTCCTGCCGCCGATCTCCTCCGTTTTGCCCACAATGGCGCTCGGGCGGACGGGCGTCGTTTCAAGCAGGACATTCAGGATATCGACGGGGGAGGCGTTCTGGAAGCGCAGGGGCCTGCGTGCGGTGAGCAACTCGTAGAGCAGCACGCCCAGCGAATAGACGTCGGTGGCCGTGGTTACCTGGTCACCCCGGATTTGCTCCGGGCTGGCGTAATCCGGCGTGAACTGGCGCATGCCCGTTTGCGTGAGGGTAAGCTGACCGGATTCATCGGCTTCGAGCACCTTGGCGATGCCGAAATCGAGCAACTTCGGCTGGCCCGTCTTATCGACAAGGATGTTGCTTGCCTTCAGGTCCCGGTGGACGATCAACCGCTCATGGGCATACTCCACCGCTTCGCACACCTTCAGGAAAAGCTCCAGCCGGGCGCGCACGCCCAGACCCATCTCATCGCAGTAGTCGAGCAGCAGTTTGCCCTCGACGTACTCCATGACGAAATAAGGCGTGCCGCGGGAGGTGGTGCCCCCATCGAGCAGACGGGCAATGCCGGGGTGTTCAAGGCGGGCGAGGATCTGGCGTTCACGGCGAAAGCGCTTCACGGCATTCTCGCGCATGGCGCTGCCGCGGATAAACTTAATCGCCACCTGCTTTCTGAACTCGTCGTCATCCCTCTCGGCGAGGTAGACGCTGCCCATGCCGCCCGAACCAATTTTGCGGAGCAGGCGGTAATTCCCCACCCGCTCTTCGACGTTCTGGCCCTCGATCGCCTCTTCAATCACCTCGCCGTGTTGGGCCCAGGCGCTGGCTTCGAGATATTCCGGATCGTCGGTATGGACGTCGAGCAGCGAACGCACTTCGGCCAGCAACTCGGTATCGACACCGCAGGCGGAGATCAGAAATGCGTCTCGATGGACGGGCGGCAGGCCGATCGCCTTATCGAACAGGGCGG
>JADYZL010000013.1 GCA_020853155.1 Bryobacterales bacterium | reverse complement strand
GCCGCCATCGCGGATGTGACGGGTGCGGGCAAAGCGCTCATTCGCGAGATTGTGACGGCGCTCGAAACCGACGGGTTGATTGAAAACACGGAAGGCATCGACGATGTGGATACGTTGCTCACGCGCCTGGAGCGCGGGTCTGGACGCCTCGCCGAAACCTTCAACACGCCGCCGTTGAACATCGCGGATCTGCGGGAAGAACTACGGCAGGTTCGTGCGGAATTCTCGAAGATTCCCGATGACCGGCGCCCATCGGCCGCGCTCGTGCAGGCGCGATGGCGCGACATCACGGATGAGGCGCGCGTACAGAACCGCACCGTGTTCCAGATATCGTCGCTGATCGCTTTTTCCGCGATCAGCCAGATTCCGGAGAATCTGCGCTGGCTGGGCCGTTCCGCGCGCCTCGCCGCCGGGACGACGGGGCACGTATTCGCGATGCCCATCCTGAACCACTATGAGCAGACGCTGCAGGAGATCCATCGCGCCGGGTTTCTGCACTATTGGATTGAAGAATTCCGGCCGTACATCCGCGGTGCGCTCGAGCAGTTTTCGCCGGAGCACGGCAGCCTCACGCAGCGCTTCCTGCAGCGCCACGCGAAGAAGCGCGAAGAAACCAATGGATAGCCGCATGCAGAAAATGCCGGGATTGCGTCCCGGCATTTCTCATTCGCGCGAACGGAGGGGTTTGGCTTATGGCTTCGGAACCGGCGTCACCGGCACGTCGGGGCCGAGCTTCAACGCCCAGCGCATGCCTTCGAGCCACATCTTCCGCAGGCGGGGGTCGCGCCAGCTTTCAATGGTGTGGCCGAGCGTGGAGTAGAACACCCGCCCGTTGCCGTATTTCTTCACCCAGGTGACCGCGAAATCGCGATCGGTCCGGTGTACATTCTTCTTGTTGAGATCGAGCTTCGATGCGTCGAGCGCCATCAGCACACGCAGCTTATTCCGGTCCCAATCCTTGAACTGATAGATTTCGTCGTGCAGCGTCATTTCCTTCGGCAGGTGTTTCACGAGCGGGTGGGTGGGGTCTTCCACCACCACGGGCGCGTCGAAAGTGCCCCAGGGGTGCTGGTCGAAATAGCCCCCCAGCATCTCGCCGTATTCCGGCCACTTGTAAAACGTATCCGTGGCGCAATGCGCACCCACGAAGCCCTTGCCATCGTCCTTGATGAAGCTGAGGAATGAGGCCTTCTGCTCATCTGTGAACGGCAGCTCTCCGGTGGTCATGAAGAAGATCGCGTCGAACTGCTCCAGATTCTTCTTGTTCGCCGTCTGCTTCAATTTGGTGATGGCATGGATATCCGTGTAAATGTAGGTCTCCCACAAGCCCGATTCGTCGCCAAGCTCCTTGATGGTGGCCAGCGCTTCCGTCGTGGAATCGTGGTAGAACCCTTCGGTCATCCCCACGGCCATCACGCGCTTCTTCTGCTGCGGGCGCGGCCCCGGCTGGGCGGGTGCAAGGCTTGTAAGAACCAGCGTGGCGAGGGCGCATAGGGCAATGGCGAGCGAACTTCGTTTCATCGGAGTCTCCCGGGCGGTGGCGCTTGAAAAGAACCGCCCCCATTCTTTCATTCGCGCCGAGTGCTGCGCAACAGGGTAGAGCGCCATTGCCGCGCATCCCGCTCCCTGCACACCGGCGGTGTGACTTCGGGCACAGCGCTCGGGGGTTCCCATCGGTCATGATGAGAGCATCGCGCAGAACCTACGCGCAGGAGATTCCCCGTGAGCGAAGTCATCAACAATCGCGCCCACCGTATCCAGACGCTGAAGCACATCATCCGCCATCTGCACGCGGGTGAGGCTCCCGACGCCGTCCGCGAGCAAATGAGGCGCCTCGTGGGAGAGACGGACTACTCCGAGATCTTCGCCATGGAGCAGGAATTGATCGCGGAGGGCATGCCGGCCGAAGAGGTGCAGAGCATGTGCGATCTGCATTCCCAGGTGACCCGCGAGGTCCTGGTACCGATGCCTGCCCCCTCGCTGCCGCCGGGCCATCCGGTGGATACGTTTCGCCGGGAGAACCGGGCCATCAGCGCCGTGCTCTCCCGGATGCAGGCGGCCTTCGCGGGCATCATGGCGCTCGCGGACGATGCGGACCCCACGGCCGCTCTGCTGCCCTTGCGGCAGTGCTTCAACGAGTTGATGGATATCGACAAGCACTACCAGCGCAAGGAACATGCCGTCTTCAGCCGGCTCGAAGCACACGGGATCACGGGCCCTTCGAAGGTGATGTGGGGCAAGGACGACGAGGTGCGCGGCTTTCTCAAGGAGCTGGGAGAGGCGCTCACCATCACTGAAGCCTCGGCGCTCGATTGGAAGGTGGTGGTCTCCACGCTGGGAGAGAGCGTCGTCAACGCCGTCTCCGAGATGATCTACAAGGAAGAGAACATCCTCTTCCCCATGTGCCTGACCACCTTCACAGAAGACGATTGGACCGAAATCTGGAACGCCTCTCCGCGTTACGGCTGGTGTCTGGTGGAGCCTCTGGAGGGCTACCGCCCGGCAACTCCGTTCCTGAAACCGGGCGTGGATCTTCCCGCGGCGGAAGGCATCGCGCTCCCCACCGGCACGCTCTCTCTAGAACAGTTGATGCATATTTTCTCTACCCTTCCGGTGGATTTGACTTTCGTGGACGCCGACGATCGCGTGGCGTTTTTCTCCGAGGGGCCGGATCGCGTATTCGCACGCAGCCGCGCCATTCTGGGCCGCAAGGTGCAGCACTGCCACCCGCCCAAGAGCGTTCACATCGTCGACCGGATCGTTGACGATTTCCGCGCGCAACGCCAGAGCGTGGCGGAGTTCTGGATTCACTTTCACGGGCGCTTCGTCCACGTGCGCTATTTCGCTGTGAGAGACAAGGAGCAGAACTATCTGGGCACGCTCGAAGTGACCCAGGATGTCACCGGCATCCGCGCGCTCGAAGGGGAACGGCGGCTGCTGGAATACGGGCCGTCCACCGCTGCCCCGGCGGAAGCGCCCGGCGCGCACGCCCATGAATCGAACGGCTGACCTTCGAACCGGAGACTCCCCATGAACCTTAGCATCACACCGCAAACCAAGGTGGGCGAACTGCTCGACGCCTATCCCGGCATCGAGGATACGCTCATTGAATGGGTGCCCGCGTTTCGCAAGCTGAAGAACCCCATTCTGCGCAAGACGGTGGCGAAGGTGGCCACGCTCGACCAGGCCGCGAGGATTGGCGGCGTGAGCACGCAGGAACTCGTGCTGAAGCTCCGCGCCGCCACCGGCCAGAACGGCGAGGGCGCAACTTTCGAGGGGGATTGCTGCGCCGCACTTGATAGCCAGGATAGCGACGGCGAACCGGAAACTCACGGCGCCGCGCCCACGTGGGTGGAATCGAATCGCCTCCATTCCGTGCTGGATGCCGAAGCGCTTCTGGCGGGCGGGGATCACCCCCTCGGCCGCACGCAGGCGATTCTTGCACAAATGACGCGCGAGGAAGCGCTGCGCATCGACAGCACCTTCCGCCCCGCGCCGCTGATCGATCTGTTTCGCGGCCAGGGGCTTCGCGTGTACCACCGGGAAATGGAGCCGGGCCGCCATCAAACCTGGCTGACGCGGCCTTAGACGGGACGCATCAACCCAATCCGTAGGCGAGGCCGGGCTTCCCGGCTGGCTCGACGACGGCGGACATGGAACCCTTCGATTCCGGCATGCGCCAATCCGCGCCATAACTCTGGATTTGGTCGCGGCCGAACTCGGCGGCGGGCAGTTCGCAGGTGAGCACGATGGTCCGGCCCATGGTGTCCACTTCCTCCGCGTGATGGAACGCCCGCTGCGCGCTCATCAAAAAGAGCTTCTGGAGCATTTCGATCACGTAATCGTAAGTGTGCTCGTCATCGTCGAGCAGGACGACGTGGTAGAGAGGCGTGCGCTCGTCAATGCGCTCCTCTTCGAGACTCGGAATGGCCTGTGGTCTGGTCATTCGGCGGCTGCCGTCGATCCTTTGGGAAATGGCGATGATGCGTGAGCCGGGCGGCTCTCTCCCCATCATACGACGCCGCGGAACACCCCACCGTAACCTGGTGCAAGAACCGGCAAACGCGCCACTCCGCTATGCTGAAAAGAACAGCGCCTTGCGTGGCCGGTTCCACCCGGTGGCTCGCTTCACTTCCATGCGGAATTCACCGAACCCACCCCAAACGGAACTGCCCGCCCCCGCGGGTGAGGAACGGAAGGGGGAAGATGCCGAACCGATGCTCCATTGCCCCGTGTGCAGCCGGAAACTGCTCGCGCGCAAATGCAAGCTCTATTGCCCGCAATGCGGCTATTACATGAGTTGCGCGGATTACATTTGACGCTCAACCCTCAGCCGCGCTCCAAGGACCTTTGATACCATGAACGATCTTCCCGAACTGCTGCAGCGATTCAAACGCGGCCCCGAACTGCTCGCCACGCTTCTCACCGGCGCGGCCGGACGCGAGTTCGATTACACGCCCGCACCCGGCAAATGGAGTATCCGCCAGATTATGGCGCACCTCGTGGATAGCGAGATGATGGCGGCCGGGCGGATGCGGCGGATGATCGCCGAAGAGAACCCGCCGATGCAGGCGTGGGACCAGAACGCCTGGGCCACCCGCCTCGACTACGCCACCCGCAAGCCATCCGATTGCCTGGTGACGTTCCGCATCGTCCGTAAGGAGAATTACGACCTGCTGCACGCACTCCCGGAGGATGCCTACCTGCGCACGAGCGAGCATCCCAAGCGAGGCACGATGACGCTCTACGACGTGCTGAATCTCTACACGGGCCACGCCGAAACGCACGCGGACCAGATCCGCGGACTACGCGACGCCTACCGCGACGCCAAGGCGCGGGGCGAGATTTAATCCATCCGCGTCCTGCGATATTCTGGGGATGCAATGCGACATCCCTCCCGGCGGCGATTCTCCACCCTGCTTGTTCGCACTGGCGCGAGCGCCCCGCTTTTGCTGCTTTGGGCAAGCTGCGGACCCGCGCCCAAGGAAGCCGCTCCCGCCGCGGAACCGGCGGCAAGCGCGCCCAGGCCGGCCGCCGTGGACGTTTCCCGCTATCTCTCAAGTGATGACCGGGTGAAGGTGCAGTTGGTGGAGGATCACCTGCTGGGCATCCAGGCATTGCCCGGCGGTAATATCGCCGAGTACAGCAAGGGCGGCAAGCGTTTCCGTCAATTTCTGCTGAAAGCGCCCAGCGTTGCCCTGTCGGCAGTCTATCTGACCGACCTCAAGGACGCGATGAGCAATCCGAAGTTCGTGGCCAGCTTCGGCGGCTATTTCGGCGATCTCAAAGGAGAGCCCGCATTCGTCTTCACCAAGAACGAATACGTCACGGGCTTTCTCGGCCTCTCCCGCGAAGAAGCCGACGCCGCGGGCCGCACTGCCGCCGCCCGCATCCCATGACCGAGCCTTCCGAACGCGACGAACGCCGGGAAACGGGAATGGCGGTCGTTCCGCACCATTCGGAGAGGAGCGGCCGGAAAGCGCCCAATCCAGCGGAATGCGAAGTGGACGCCGCGCCGGAAGCGCTCGATCCGGATGAAGTGCTTTTCCCCGATCCCTTCCGCGAACCCGCCGACTTCGCGCCCATCCCCGCCCCGCAGGCCCGCCTTTCCGACGTCTTCGAACTCGCCGGCCATATCGCCTTTGTGCTCCTGGTGACGGTGGTGTTCCCGCTCGCGATGCTCTGGGCGGGCTACCGGCTCTATCGCTGGCTGCCATTTGAGACGATGGCGCTGGCCGTGGTGAGCGCGGCGGCGCTTTGGTCTTACCGGGATCGCCTGGGGCCGCTGCTCCGCCGCTTGCTCCTGGGCGCTAAGCCGCACTAACCGGCATCAACTGCTGGCGGCCTTCGCCGCGGCGGGATGGTAGATCGCATTCCGTTCGATGTAATCGAGGACGGCGGGTGGTACGGGCACGTCGAAGTTGCCCACCTCCAGTTCGCGGCGGATTCCGGAACTGGAAACGGCCATCCGCACCGATTCCAGGCGATGCACGCGCGCGCCCGGCGGCACGCCGTAGACATGGCCGGGGCGGCTCACGACGATAAACTCCGTCATGGCGAATACCTCTTCCTTCCGGTACCAGATGCCGATATCGGCGAAGGCGTCGGCCCCGATGAGGAAGTAGATCTTATCCTCGGTGCGCAGTTGGCTCCGCACGGTTTGGAGCGTTTGGATGGTATAGCTTTTCCGGTTGGCCTCTTCAAGGCGGGAGGCGCGGAAACGGGAGTCCGCTGCGCAGGCTAGCTCCACCATCGCGAACCGGTCCGCCCAGGATGCCTGCGCGCCAGTCTCTTTGTGCGGCGGGATGGCGTTCGGGATGAACCAGACCTCATCCAGGGAGAAGGCGTCGGCCGCCTCGCGCGCCACCGCAAGATGGGCGTCATGAATCGGGTCGAAGGTGCCACCGAAGAGCCCGAGCCGCATCATTGCCGTCCTGCGCGGCGCGCTTGCTCCGCCGCTTCGCGCGCCAACTCGTCGCAGCGGTTGTTATCCTCGTGATCGGCGTGGCCCTTGGTCCATTTCCAATCGATCCGGTGCCGCCCGGCCTCGGCTTCAAGCGCCTGCCAGAGGTCCACGTTCAGTACCGCGCCGCCGTCGGATTTGCGCCAGTTCCGGCGCTTCCAGCCGTCGATCCATTTGGTGATGCCATTCTTCACGTACTCGGAATCCGTGATGAGTTCCACGGCGCAGCTTTCCTTCAGCGCGCGCAAGCCTTCCACGGCGGCGCTCAGTTCCATCCGGTTGTTCGTGGTGTGGGCGTCGCCGCCGGTAGCCTCTTTCACGCGGCTGCCAAAGCGAAGAATGTAGGCCCATCCGCCGGGTCCGGGGTTTCCCAGGCAAGAGCCATCGGTGACAAGAGTAACCTGTTTCATGAAGTTCGGTTTGCGAGCATGCCGCGCGGCTAGGCGGGAACGGCCAGTTGCTCCTCAAAGAAGCGGTCCACCTCGGCGACGATTTCCTCACCGCGATGACAGTGGTAGACGGAGCGGCGCAAGGCCGCGCCCCCGCGGACGCCATGGGTGAAATACGTGGCGAACTGCTTCATCTTGCCCACGCAATCGTGGTCGCCGCGCTCCATCAACATGCTGTAGTAGCGGCGCATGATCCGGTAGCGGTCTCCCTCCGTCGGCTGAGTGTAAACGCCATCCCGCAGATACTCCTCGATCTGGCGGAAGATCCAGGGGTTGTGGGACGCCGCCCGGCCCACCATGACGGCATCGCAATCCGTCTCCCGCGCCATCCGCACCGCGTCTTCGGGGGTGTTGATATCGCCATTGCCGATGACCGGGATACGAACCGCCTGCTTCAGCATCGCGATGCGGCTCCAATCGGAGAGGCCGCTATAGCCCTGCTCGCGCGTGCGGGGGTGCAGGGCTATCGCGTCGAGCCCGCTTTCCTCGGCAACGCGGGCGACATCCAGATACACCAGTTCCTCGTCGTTCCAACCGGCGCGGCACTTGAGCGTAAGGGGAATCCGGATGGACGCGCGCACTTGGGAAAGAATGCGCCCGATCAGCGGCAGATCCCGCAGCAGCCCGCTGCCGCCGTTGCACTTCACCACTTTTTTCACGGGACAGCCGAAATTGAGATCGACGATATCGAAGCCGAGCCCTTCACAATACCGCGCCGCTTCCGAAAGAATCCCGGGATCCGCCCCGAACAGTTGCGCCGTAATCGGGCGCTCCGATTCTTCAAAGCTGAGATACTCGCGCACGGTCTTCGAGAGCTTCTCCCGGTCGATCGCCGCCACCACGCCATGGGAACTGGTGAACTCGGTCATCAGCAGGCCGCACCCACCTTGCGCGCGGATGAACTGCCGGAACACCGTATCGGTCACTCCCGCCATCGGCGCAAGCACGGTGGCGGGCGCAATCCGCACCGGGCCAATGGAAAAATTCTCGGGAAAAGCGCGCATGCGGGTATCTATCTGATAGTTTAGCCGAATGCCGGGGAGGCCTCGGCGGGCGCGCCGGTTGCCCGCGCGGCGAGTTTACAACTCCGCGATTCCCGAAACCACGCCCGACGGCGGCACGTCCAATGGCCGGTGGGTTGCTTCCGATGATGAAATTCGTCCAATTAGGGATTCTCGCGGCTTTGGTTCTGGTGGCCGTCCTGCTCGGTCTGAACCTCATGCAAGACCGTGCCACACCCCCCGCGGAGACGGCCGCCGCCGTAGCCACTCCGCTTCCACCGGATACCGCCCCCGCCGGAACCGAGGCATCCACAAGCCTCAACGCCGCGTCGGCGCCCGCACCGCAGCAGCCTGTCGTGGAGACGATCCATGCCCCGGCAGCCACGGCCGAACATCGGCCCACCGCGCCGAAACCCGCCACTTCATCGAAAGCCGCCGTTGCATCGAAGCCCTCCCCGTCGGAAGCGAAGAGCCCCGCTCACACCGCACCGGCAGCCCCCGCCGTCGCTCAGCGGGAAGTGGCCCGCGTGGATCCGCCCTCCGCCATGCCGGAGACGCATTCCCCGGCGACGCCCCCCCCACCCGCGACACCCTCCCACACGGAACGCTATGAGTTGATGCGTCCGGAATCCGCGGCATCGCATGCCGCCAGCGCGCACGTGGCGCCCCCCCGGACCGTCACCATCCCCGCGGGCACGATTCTCACCATCCGCACCATCCAAGCGCTCTCCACGAAATCGAATGCGGCGGGCGATGCGTTCTCCGGAACACTCGATCAACCACTCGTTGTAGACGATATGGTGATCGCGGAGCGTGGGGCGCGCGTCGAAGGCAAGGTGATGGACGTCACGGAATCCGGCCGCGTGAAAGGTATCGCGCAGATGGCGGTCGCCCTCACAAAGCTCAATACCTCCGATGGGCAGACAGTGGACATCGGCACCCAGTATTTCGTGGTGGAAGCGGAAAAATCGACCAAGTCCGATGCGACGAAGGTGGGGATCGCCACCGGCATCGGGGCCGCGCTGGGCGCGATCTTCGGGGGCGGCAAGGGCGCGGCGATCGGCGCGGCCACCGGAGGAGCGGCGGGCGCCGGAACGGTCCTGGTCACCAAAGGCAAGCCCGCCGAGATTCCCTCGGAAACCCGCATCAATTTCCGCCTGGATAAGCCGCGGGTGATCACCGAAAAGATCAACACGAAGTAGCGGCTGCGCTAGAACTCCGCG
>JADYZL010000012.1 GCA_020853155.1 Bryobacterales bacterium | reverse complement strand
TTGGAGAAGCAGAAAGGATAAATATATGAAGTTGATGATCTGCTACCTTGCTCTAGCTTCTGGTGTTTTGGCGCAATCCATTCATGGACAAAATAGTGGTTTAGGTAATAAGATTCAAGATCCTCGCCCCTTCAAGGCTGCGATTGATGCACTGGAGGATCGTTTTGGGGTTCCGATCAATTACGAAGATCCTCGATTTGAAGCAACGGATGAAATTATCGATGTAACAGATCAAGTTCAAAATACGCAACAACGGCGAGCTAATCCGAATGTTCGGATCAAAGTACCAAAGGGCGGTGTGTTCGTGATCGATCTGATTGCTCCAAATGCCACCGTTCCTTCAAGGGACGACATCCTGAGCCTGCTCATTCAGTTACGCTCCAGTTATGACGCACAAGCGCTTCCGGGAAAGTTCGTTGTCGCCCAAAGTTCCACTGCCCATGGTTCGAACTTGGTCGTTGAGCCCATCGCAGTACGCAACAAAGAGGGAGTTTGGACGAAAACTCCACCAGTGTTGGATTCGCCGATTACGATTCCCTCCGCTACTCGATCTGGGTTCGAAACGCTCACCCAAATAGCTTCCGCCATAGGAGAAAGCTCTGGTTTTAGAACCGTCATCGGTACAGTGCCATTGAACGCACTCGCTCACGCTACGATGAACTTCGGCGCAAGACGCGAGCCTGCGAGAACGGCCTTACTGCAATTCCTTCAACAACTTGGGGGCGCCCAAGCGCTGGCAGGCCCTTCACCACAGATGGGCTTCTCGTATCGCTTGCTTTTCGATCCGAGTTATCGTCTCTATGTTCTCAATATCCAGAGCGTGCGCTTGAAAGCTAGTTCTGACAAGCAAGACTCCGCTTCGCAGATTTCCGAGGGCTCAGCCGCTGGAGGCACGTCGCCACAGTTTCGAAAGCAGTAGCCAGCGTAAACCAGCACGCCGGGTATACGGTATCCGTCAGAGCAACCGCATTCTTGAAGCCGCTGCGGAGGCGTGTTGATCTGGTGGAATGAATGATTCGAACTCTTCCCTGGATTATGGTGAGCAACTGGTGATGCGTTACCGGGCGAGCGGGATGACGCGGCAGGATTTCGCCGCGCGTTCCGGCGTCTCGGTTTCCACGCTCGACAACGACGTGCGGCGCGAACGCAAGGCCTCTCTGCCAGACGCTTTCGCGCCGGGCCGTCTTCTTCCGGTTGAGTTCACTGCACCGCCCGAAGAGGAAAGTCCCCAAGCGGGCCCGCCGGAGTTGTGGGAGAAGGCCGAGGAAGCCGCTAAAGAACTTCACGAGCGGGCTGCATCGACGGAGCGTGCTGGCGGCACTGGGATGCACGCAACCCGGTGGGCCTCCTGGAACCGCCGATGCGAGCGGCTGCATGGCTGGGGCTAAGCGCCCATGGCGGGGTCACTGGTGGCGGGTTCTCCGGTTTCCATCCTTCCGCCGAAGTGGCGTTCATAGCCGGGGTCGTTTGGCGCCGTTACGCGGAGATCGTACCAGTTGCCGTTTGCGCCTACCGGCCAGCTCTTCGTTTGCGATTGGTTCGCCCCGATCTGAACGGCCCAGGGTTCCACGCCGGCGTAGAGCGTCGATTCCACGCGAAGATCCGCGGGGCGCTCTCCCTTGTTTGTGAGAGTTAGATTCACCGACTTCCCGGCGACGTCGTAGGCGAGACTGGCCTCCATGGCGCCTGTGCCGCCACCCCGATAGGCGCGGTAGAAGCCGTTCGTTCCGAAGACTTCCAAATCGTATTTCCCTTCGTCGTCCCGAGTTTGCCATTCGTCGCCGAGAGTCTTGCCGGCTTCGACGGTGTAGCGCCGGGGAATCCGGTCCAGGTGTAGACGGTCATAGACGTGGAAGACCGTGCCCTGCTTGCCGTCGTTGACAAAGCGGAGAGCGACATTGCCGTTGCCGAGAAGCCGGGACTCAACGTGAAGGACGTAGGGCAGGGGGCGCGAGGGGCGTACGCCGCGTTCCTGTTGTGGCAGCACGGGGTTCTCCGGCGGATCCGGCTTGGGGCGCTTGCTGTGGATGGCGACGATGCGGTTCGAATCCGAGACATCGGGCAGTTCGGGGAACGCCTGGCGATTGGGGTTAACGAAATCGAAGGCGGAGGTGAGGTCTCCGCAGACGGCGCGGCGCCAAGGGCTGATGGCGGGGACATGAATCCCGAAGCGCTTCTCGAAGAAGAGCCCGATGGAAGTGTGATCAAAGACCTGGGAGTTGACCCAACCGCCCTTGCTCCAGGGGGATACCACGTACATGGGAACCCGGGCGCCGTGACCCCAGGGGCGGACGGGGCCGGAAATGGTGTCGGCGGGGTCCCGATCCTTGCCTTCCGGGTCGTAATAATACTCGCCATCGACGTCAACGGTGGAAGCGCCGGCGAGGCTGCCATCCAGCCGGTAGGAGGGGAGCGCCGGAGCGGGAAGATGATCGAACTGCCCGTCGTTTTCATCGAAAGTAAGCAGAAAGACGGTCTTGTTCCAGACTTCCGGGTTGGCGGTGAGGGCGTCCAGCACGCGGGCGGTGAACTCCGCGCCTTGCAGCGGCGACGAGCTGCTGGGATGCTCCGACCAGGCCTTGGGGGGGAGCACCCAGGAAACGAGCGGCAATTTCCCTTCTTTCACATCCTGGGCGAGTTGTTCAAGGGACCAGTGGCGCATTCCCTTTTCGTAAATCGCCGAGCCGGGCTTCGCCTCGCGAAAGCTCTCAAACGCGAGGCAGCCGTGCATGGCTCCCGTCCAATTGTTGTTGGGGTCCTGATAGAAGCGCCAGGAGACGCCGGCCTTTTCGAGCAGATCGGGGAGCGTTGGCCAGCGGAAGGCGGAGCCGGCGTAGGTGTAACCGGGTTCGGGCAGCGTGCCCTTGATCCAGCAGCGCAGGTTATTTGGCTCTGAATCGGCATCGGTGCAGTTCTCGCCGCGCGCGCAAAGATCGGGGTTGAAGTTGGAGCCGGACCAGAACACGATACGGTTGGGGTCGGTTCCCGTGGTGATGCTGCAATGATAGCCGTCGCAGATGGTGAACGCTTCGGCGAGCGCGTACTGGAAGGGGATGTCCTGGCGCTCGTAGTAGCCCATGGCATATTTGGTCTTGAAGCGCGGCCAGAAGCCGAACTTGCCCTGGTTCCAGGCCGCCTGGGAATCCGGGAATCCGTGCGGGGTGCCGGGCACGCGGAGGGCGCTGGTGGTCTTGGTGTCAAGGTGGTAGGGCGGAATCTCCGTTTCGCCGTCGGATTGGTACCAGACCGGTTTGCCCGATTCGAGGGGAATGGGCCGGGGATCGCCCAGGCCACGGACGCCGCGCATTGCTCCGAAATAATGGTCAAAGGAGCGGTTTTCCTGCATCAGGATGACGATGTGTTTCACATCCTGGATGGAGCCTTCTTTTTGCGCCGCGGGGATTGCCAGCGCGCGCTGAATGCTGGGCGGCAGCATGGAGATGGCGGCGGCGGCTCCCGCCGACTGCAAGGCGGACTTGAGGAACCGGCGGCGATCGCTTCCGGGGTTCTTGCTTCCTGGTTTTTTATCCATTGTATGGGTAACTCCTGGGGCCAGAGAGCCGGTCCGCGCGGGGTTGCGGGAATCGCCGCGGCGCGAGGTATGGGCTACGTTCGCGATTATATCGGCTTCGCCCGCGCGCGCGCTCATACCCAGGGCACGTGCTATCGTGGAATTCGTGCCCTTTCCGTGGAGTGTACAGCTTGAGCGCTATGAGGGTCCTCTGGACTTGCTGCTCGATCTGATCCGCAAACAGCAAATCGATATTTACGATATTCCGATTTTTGAGATTACGCAGCAGTATTTTCATTTCATGGAAGAGGCCGCCTCGCTCGATATTGAGTTGAGTGCGGAATTCGTCTATATGGCGGCCACCTTGATCCACATCAAGAGCCGGATGCTGCTGCCTCGGGACCCGGCCCTCAAGGCCGAAGAAGAGGCGGACGATCCTCGCGAAGAACTGGTGCATAAGCTGCTCGAACATGAGCGCTTCAAGACCGCGGCCGAGATGCTGAAGCAGAAGCGGCTGATCGAGGAGAACGTCTGGAGCAATCCGCAGATCAAGCAATTTGCGCTGCTCGATGAAGACCCCGGCGTTCAGGTGGAACTGCTGGATCTCGTGAAAGCGCTGCAGGCGGTGGTGGACCGGGCGAAGACGCGGCCGGTTTACGAGATCGCGCAGGAGCAGGTGACCGTCGGGCACATGATCCGCTTCGTTTGCCAGATGCTCAGCCAGGTTCGGCATGATAAGCCGCTGCTTGTGGTGGATTTGTTTGAGGTGCAGGTATCGAAGCGGGCGATGATCTGCCTGCTGCTGGCCATGCTCGAAATGGCCAAGGGGCAAGCGCTGTTGATTGTTCATGACGACGATCCGAACAAGGTGGGCATCAAGCGGAATACCGGGTTTGCAAGCTTTGCGGCCGCACAACAATCGGTGGAGAACCTGGAAAGCGACTATCACTAACAGGCGTTCCCTGGTCCCCGTCCGGGAGCGGGTTCGCGTAGCCTTCGATTTGATTTCATGAGCGAGACCTTCACACTCCAAGTGCTCTCCGGACAGGGCCCACGGCGAACGCGCCCGGTGCGGGTGCGGAACCCCCGGCGTTTCGGCGAAACGATGCTGGTGCTGCCGCCCGCGCTGCGTAAGCGGGCGATCCGCAAGCGGGACCGGAAACCCATGCGTCCGCACGCGCGGCCACGGTACTTCCGCGGGCGGCGCCTGGCCGGGGTGGCCCTCTTCGCCGCGCCGGAGCGTTGGGATCTCGATGCGACCGGAGCGGGAGATGGTGGGGATGAGATCTCGATTGATGCCTTCGCGCTTCAAGCGGAGGGCCCGGCCGGGGATGTGGGCGACCTGGAGTTGCGGGCGACGCTTGAGGCGATTGTGTACGTGACAGATGAGCCGGTGACCGCACAGCAAATCGCGCAGGCGCTGGAACTGCCCACCGCCAAAGTGACCGAATTGCTCGAGAAGCTTGCCGCGGAGTATGGAGAAGCGCATCATGGCGTCTCGATTCGCAATGTGGCGGGCGGATACAAGATGGCCACGAAACCGGAGTGCCACGAAGGGGTGCGGCGCTTTGTAAGAGCGCAGAAACCGCCGCTGAAGCTATCGATGGCCGCCCTCGAAACGCTGGCCATGGTGGCCTATAAACAGCCCATCACCTCACCGGAGATTCTGGAAATTCGCGGCGTTCAGGGCGCGGGCGTGCTCAAGACGCTGCTCGATAAGAAGCTCATTACGACGGCCGGACGCAAGAATGTGGTGGGCCGGCCGATGATGTACAAGACGACGCGCGAGTTCCTGATTCAGTTTGGGCTGAACAGCGTCTCGGAATTGCCGACGCTCAAGGAATTCGAGGAGTTGAAGAACCTCGCGTTCAGCGAGGCGGAAGAGATTGAGAAAGCGGAAGTGGGCCAGCCGCGTTACGAGAAGTACGCGGAACATGCCGCGGCTCTCGATGCCTACGCGGAGAGCGCCTCCGGCGAATCCCAGGAAGGCGAGGCAACGGAACAACCAGCGGGCGACGGCGCGGATGAGCAGGCGGGCAGGAGTGAGGGCGCGGATGGCTCCCACACGGATGGCTCCGAAGGGGAGGCGACGAAAGGCTAATGGCGCAGGAGCGGTTACAGAAGATCCTTGCCCACGCCGGCATTTGCAGCCGCCGTCACGCGGAAGAGTACATCCTGGCGGGGCGGGTGAAGGTGAACGGCAAGGTGGTGGATCAACTTGGAGCGAAGGCGGATCCGGTTGAAGATCACATCAAGGTTGATGGCAAACTGATCAACATCCATGCCGAGAAAATTATCTATCTGGCGCTTCACAAGCCTAAAGCCGTAGTGACCACGGTGGCGGACCCGGAGGGACGCGAGACGGTGATGCGTTTTCTCCCGAAGGTGAAGCAGCGGGTGTATCCCGTGGGACGGCTCGATTACCAGAGCGAAGGATTGCTGTTGCTCACGAACGACGGCGAGTTCGCCAACCGGGTGATTTCTCCCAAGTATCACGTGCCCAAGACGTACTTGGTGAAGGCCACGGGCATGCTTAGCGAGGAGGAAGAGGCCGCATTCGCCGAAGGGTTCGTGCTCGACGGTAAGCAGACAGCCCCGGCGAAGATCCGCCTCGTGAAGCGGGCAGAGAACCCCTGGTATGAGGTGGTGCTGACGGAAGGCCGTACCCATCAAATCCGGAAGATGTTCCGGCATTTCGGCAAACTGGTGGAGAAGCTGCGGCGGGTGCGGATTGGCCCCATCGAGCTTCGAGGGATCCGGCCGGGCGATTATCGCTTGCTCAATCTGCAGGAGATTCGGAAATTCCGCAAAATGCTGCAACTTCCTCCAATCGTCTGACACTTTTTGCGCCGACGGCGATCTTCTTTACCGGAGTTCCGCGCGATTCTGACTGGAGCCCTGTTTTCCCGTGGAGAGACTCGCCTGCCGCATTTCGCATACACTGAAAGAGATCCGCTCGTGATTCTTTTTCGAAGCAAATCCATTGCCCTACTTTGCTTATTGGGCGCAATCCTCCTTCTCACCACTTCCTGCGGGCTGCGGGGCGGCGCGGGACGCGACTTCATTCCAACCGTAGTCGCGCCGCTGCAACCGGGCGATATTCCGCCGGAATCCATTCTGCTCAAGTTTTTCGAGATCGAGAAGGAGCAGGGGCGGCTGGAGAACTATCAGGTGGATGTGCGGATTGTGGCGTCCCTCCCGGCGATGCACAAGAGCGGTACACTGACCGCGACCCGCATCCTGCGCGGAGAATCGGGTCTTTCCTATAGGGGATCTTCTTTTACCGGGGACGAGAGCGTGAAAGGCGATGTGATTGCGCGATATCTGAACGCGGAAAAGGAATCTCTGCGCCGCCCCCTGAATATCGGCATCAATCTCAAGAATTACCGCTTTACGTATCGTGGCATCGCGATGTACCTGGACCGCCGCGCGCATGTATTTGAGGTGAACCCCAAAGATAAGAACATTGGCCTCTACCGGGGTGAACTCTGGGTGGATATCGAAACCAGCCAGCCGCTGCGCGAATTTGG
>JADYZL010000011.1 GCA_020853155.1 Bryobacterales bacterium | reverse complement strand
GCAACGAACTCGTCATCAACATGGGACCTCAGCACCCATCGACGCACGGCGTGCTGCGCGTGATTCTTAAGCTTGATGGCGAAAAGGTGATGGGTACGGATTGCGTGATCGGCTATCTGCACCGCGGCGTGGAAAAGATCGGTGAGAATCGCACCTATACCCAGTTTGCACCCTACGTCGACCGCATGGATTACATTGCCGCGGTCAGCAATGGGCTCGGCTATTGCCTCGCCGTCGAAAAGCTGTTAAATGCAGAAGCGCCGCCCCGGGCGCAGGTGACCCGCGTGATCCTCACCGAACTCAATCGGATTGCGAGCCACCTGATATGGCTGGGCACGCACGCGCTTGACATCGGCGCCATCTCGCCGCTCTTTTATACTCTTCGCGAGCGCGAAGAGATCCTCAACATTTTCGAAGAATACTGCGGCGCGCGGCTCACCACGCACGCCTTCCGCATTGGCGGTTTGCAGTACGATCTCTACGACAAGTTCGTCGAGGACGTAGTTACGTTTTGCGATCGCTTTTCTCCGCGCGTGGATGAATACGAGGCCCTGCTCACGAACAACCGTATCTGGGTTTCGCGGCTGCGCGGCGTGGGGATACTCGACGCGGCCGATTGCAAGCAGTATGGCGTCACGGGGCCGGTTCTGCGGGCCGCGGGGGTCAAGTGGGATATTCGCAAAGCTCTGCCCTACTCGGGCTACGAGAACTACGATTTCGATATCCCGGTTGGAACGAACGCCGACACCTACGACCGGTATCTGGTGCGCATGGAAGAAATGCGCCAATCCGTCCGCATCCTCCGGCAGGCGGTGGCGAACATCCCGGACGGACCCATTATGGGCAAGGTGCCCAAGGTGCTTAAACCGCCCGTCGGGGAAGTATACGTTTCGATTGAAGCGCCCAAGGGGGAGCTTGGCTATTACATCGTGAGCGACGGCACGATTCAGCCGTACCGTCTCCGCGTGCGCCCGCCGTCGTTCATCAACCTGCAGGCGCTCGACAAGATGGTGCGCGGGACTTTGATCGCCGATTGCGTCGCGGTGATTGGAACCATTGACATCGTTCTGGGGGAAGTGGACCGTTAAGAGAGGAAAGGGGCGACCGTCATGAAGCTTTGGGACAAGTTCCTGTTTACCGATCTCGTGCAGGGCCTGTTGACGACCTTCCGGCAGCAACACCCGAAGGATATCGTGACGGAGCAATATCCCGCCGAGCGGCCCGCCATCGCGGAGCGCTACCGTGGGGCGCCCCGCCTGAATGTCGACGTGGAAACGAACGAAACCCTCTGCATCGGCTGCAATCTTTGCGCGCTGGCCTGCCCCGAGAATCTGATCGTGGTGACCACGATCCGCAACGCGGAGACGAAGAAAAAGGAGCTCACCACTTTTACCTACGACACGTCCCGCTGCATGTTCTGCGGTCTCTGCGAAGATGCATGTCCCGTGGATGCGCTCGAACTGACGCAGGATTTCGAACTCGCCAGTTACACGCGCGATGGAGCCGTCTGGGACCGGCAGATGCTAGAGGAGGGGCCCAAGCCCACCAAGTATGACTTCTAGCGTCCAATGGACTTTCACCCGGAAACCATCGTGCCGGGAGGGCCGCCCCGAGGAGACCGCATGCTGTTGAATGCCATCTTTTTCTATTCGTTCGCGCTGCTCGCGGTTGCGGGCGCGATTCTGACGATCACGCGAGCGAACGCGGTACACAGCGCCCTCAGCCTGATCGCTTCTCTCATCGGAGTTGCGGGCCTGTTTTTACTGCAAGAGGCGGAGTTTCTCTTCGCCGTGCAGATCCTGCTCTATATTGGCGGCGTCACGGTTTTGTTTTTGTTCGTGATCATGCTCGTGAACCTCGACGAGGCAGTGAAACTTCGCCAGTTCAACCGGCTCTGGGGGCTCGCTCTGGTGGCTGTGCTTGGCGCCGGGTTGCTCACTATCGGCGGAATCGCCCGCTACCAGCATCAGCAATCTGCACGCCCGGATTGGGCCATCGCCGCCGCCCCTCAGGTGGCCACCGAGGGAAATACGGAACGCATCGCCGACGTGTTGTTTTCCGAGTATCTGGTTCCATTTGAAGCGACGTCGCTGCTGCTGATCGTAGCCGTCATCGGCGCGGTGCTGCTCGCCCGGAAGCGGGAAGCGCTCGGCGCCTCCACGGCCGCCGCTGAAGCCCGCGGAGAGGAGATCTGACGATGGAAGGCCTGCT
This sequence comes from Bryobacterales bacterium, assembly GCA_020853155.1. Taxonomy (GTDB): domain Bacteria; phylum Acidobacteriota; class Terriglobia; order Bryobacterales; family Bryobacteraceae; genus JACTMJ01. The sequence continues at coordinate 945 of JADYZL010000011.1, read as the reverse complement.
CTACCCCATCACGCTCACACACTATCTCATCCTCGGCGCCGCCCTCTTCCTCATCGGAACTCTCGGCGTGCTCGTGCGGCGCAATCTGGTGATCATTCTGATGTCGATTGAGCTGATGCTCAATGGCGTCAACGTCAATCTCATCGCATTCTCCCGGCTTCACGGCGACGTGCAGGGCCAGATCTTCGCCATCTTCATTATTGCCGTGGCGGTGGCGGAAGCCGCGATTGGCCTGGGCATTCTGATCGCGCTTTTCCGGAACAAGATGACCGTGCAGGCGGATGAAATTCAGTTGTTGAAGTGGTAAGGCGGCATCCATGAACTTCCTCGATCTCATCTGGCTGATCCCGTTCTTCCCCTTGCTGGGGGCGGTCGCAATGCTCCTGCTGGGCCGCAAGCTGGACCCTCAAGGGCCGTCGAGCGACGCCATCGCGCCGGCTTTGCGCGAGGCGCTGGAACGCGGCACGGTCGTCCCGGAAGCCCACCATGTCCATGGCAATACGGCCCCGCATGCGATGCCGCACGGCCTGCATGCGGAGGGAGCCCACATCCCCCATTCCGGCGCCGCGGCCAAGCGTCTGATTAGCTACCTGTGCCCCGGGTTTGTGCTTCTCAGCTTCCTCCTGAGCGCCGCGGCTACCATCCAACTGGCCGGTCTAGCCGCGCGATCCCATGAAGTGGTTCTCTACGAATGGATCGCGGGCATGCCTCTCAAGCTGATCGGAGGCGGAGCTTCCTCATTGAGTGCGCAGCTAGGCTTTCTGCTGGATCCCTTGAGCGCTGTGATGATCCTCACCGTCTCCGGCATCGGCTTCTTGATCCATGTTTACTCCGTCGGATACATGGCCCACGATGGCGGCTACTACCGCTTCTTTGGCTACCTCAATCTCTTTGTCTTCTTCATGCTCCTGCTCGTGCTCGCGAACAACTACCTATTGCTGTTCG
>JADYZL010000010.1 GCA_020853155.1 Bryobacterales bacterium | reverse complement strand
CACCAACGCCAGCACGATGAAGCCCCACCATGTGACGTTCCGGAAGCTTACGGTATTTGAAGGCGCCGCCATGCCCTGCCCAAATTCAGTATATCGGAGCGGTATGTCGCGAGCCTTAGGATGAAGCCCTGAAAAACTAATCGATCACGCGCGCCGAGACAATTTTGTCGAGGTTCGGGAATTCGCGCGAGAGATACGCCTCGCCCTCATCCTCGATGCGCGGCTGCTGGGGCGCTTCCCCGTAGCGGCTATCGATGGAATCCACCGAATCCATTCCGCGAACCACACGCCCGATCGGCGCGAAGCCCATATTGTCGAGGCGTGGATTGTCGCCGAGGTTGATAAACAACTGCGTGGTGCGGGTATTCCGGCCCGCCGTGGCGAAGGTGACGATGCCCCGGGTATTGCTTTGCAAAACGGGGTCGTCCTGAATCTCGGAGCCGTCCCACTTGGCCGTGAGCAACGGGTTCGCCGCAATGCCGAACTGCACCACGAAGCCCGGCACCACCCGGAAGAAGCGGGCGCCGTCGAAGTAACCGGAATCCACCAGTTCCCGGAACCGCGCCACTCCTAGCGGAGCCCAATCCTTGTGCAGTTCGATATCGATGTCTCCCTTGGTCGTCTTCATCCGCACCATGATGACGTTGGGGTCCTTCGGAGCAACACGCGCCGGCGTGGGCTGTGCGGGGCGGGTTCCGGGCGCGGTCGATTGCGCGGGGGGCTCCTCCGCGGTCGGGGTAGCCGCCGGAGCGTTCTCCGCCGGATTCGCTTCCGCCGGCGCGGGCTTCGCTTCAGACACCCCACTCGCCGCCGGAGGGGCTTCGCTGGGCGCGGGCGGGGCGGAGGACTGTTCCTTGGATTGACAGGAGATCAGCAGCAGGGTCGCGAATAGGGCCGCGATGGCGAGGAGGCGGAAAGGCTTCATGTTCTTGATGTTCTTTGAATTCATTGCCGCGCCACGGCGCGAACGGAAACTACGAGCATAGCGAATGCGGCAGCTCTGTTGCAGACCCGCCGCGCGGACTCGCGGAACAACAGGCGCCACGTCTTATCTCGCTGCCCAAATCTCCCTGTGGAGGCGGGCCTCCCAGGGGCCGGCGCCTACGTGTCGGTCTTCGCAGAATGAATGCGGGCCACGGAATGCCCCGCCCCCACCGGACCTTTCCCGCCCGCTGCATTCGACGGGTGCAGCAACCCGGTCTTCGGACGGCTGGCTTCACGTGCGGCGCGGATCTCTTCCGGCGTGCGCACATCGGGTTCGGAAACCTTCGCATGCAATTTCGCGCGTGCTACCTGGCGCTTATGCCGCTTCTCAAGTCGCTTGTCCATAGTTCAAACCTACACCGAAATGGACGAAAACCGTATGCGGAAAGGTACGGGGGAGTGCTAGCGGCGATTCGCGCGGGCGACCGGGGAGAGTTCCCTGGTTAACTGGAGCCAGCGATCCCGCCGTTGCCGGGATTCGCAGACTTCGAACGAAAACCCGGTTGGCGGAGTGCCGGCCGGAAATGCGTTCATTTCGTCGTAGACCGCCATCAACTCCGCGCGGATATTGTTCGATTCCTCGATCACCAGCCAGACGCGGGCATTGGAAAGTCCGTAGACTCCCGGCGCCTCCGGGGCGTTTTTCCAAATGGACGCCCTGGTGAACGACTTCGCGGAATGACACTGGAAGCTCATGATACTCTCCACGCGCGGACCCCCTCGGCCGCTTTGCAAGCCACTGCCTCCACCATAGCACCTCGCATCGCCCCCTTCCCCTGTTCGCCCGCCTCGCCCGGCGGGGCGGGCGTCCCTATCGAGGCGGAATTGCCGCCTGTTTGCAGGCTTCGGTATCTTGCCAGAATGGGCTTCGCTTTACTTTCTCCCCCCGTTCCCGTAGGCTAGTACAAGCAGAGACAATTTTGTTTCGCTCCCGCGGACCTGTGCTGCGTCCTCTTCGAGGGCCCGATTCTTCAGCACACCTTCCGCTTCTCTTTCCGTGTGCCCCGCCAAGACACGGCACACAAGCCTGAAACTTCGTCAACAGACAACGGCAAGCCGGTAGGCCATGCCATCGGTGCACCGTTTGAAACAAAAGGAGAGCATGCGATGACTGGAAGAGTGAAGACGTTCTGCGCGAAGAGGGGCGCTGGCGTGATTGAGACGGAAGAGGGGATGGGCATCCCGTTTGAGATTGCCGACGTACTCGCTTATGACCGTGCCGCACTGAAGCCGGGCCAGATCGTCAGCTTCGTCATGGGCTCTGCCTTGCCAGCGCGCGCCTATGAAATCGTTGTCCGGACTCTGGCCCAGGAATTGCCCTCCGACGTGAACGAAAAGGAGCCGCAGGATCTGCGGTATGCAGGCTTTCAGTACGAGGACGGCGCGCGGATTTACTCGTTTGAAGAGCGGGTGGCGGGCGAGAAAACACGGCAGTTTCGCGTGGTGACGGAGGTGGACTTGCTGCTGGCGCATCAGGTCTCCCTTCAGGAAACGCCCGCGATCTGTTTGCAACTGCTTAAGGCCAAGCTGGCCGCTAATCTGTTCCCGGCAAAGTTGAAACAGGTGCAGTGCCTCCTCAGCGAAAAGGATGTCCTCTCCTTCGTCGCGGAGAGGGAAGCGGCGATGCCCCGCCGCCATTCGAAGCCGCGCCGCACGCCGCGCAACCGGACGTCCGCATTCGGCGCGAAGCCGCCCCAATACGGTGCGAACCCGCAAGGCGGAGAACACCGCACGCCCTTACAACGCCATGCTAACCATGCATTCGGAGCGAAGGGCCTTTAACTCCACTCGCACGGGATGGGAGCCGCCGCTTCTCCGCCGAAAACGCATACACTGGAGCTAATGCAACGCAGACAGTTCGTGAAAATCTCCAGTGCGCAGGCAGTGGGAGCGGCGGCCCTGAGCGCCCAGACCGCGAACGGCCCCATTCGCATTGGCGCGATCGGCACAGGCGGGCGCGGGACCTATCTGACGGCGGAGTTCAAGGAAGTGGGCGCGCGCGTGAATGCCGTTTGCGACGTCTATGAACCCAACCTGGAGCGCGGGTTGGCCGCCGCGTCGACGGGCGCGAAATCGTACACCGATTACCGCCGCATCCTCGACGACAAGAACATCGATGCAGTGGTGATCGCCACGCCGGACCACTGGCACGCCCGGATGGTGATTGACTCCGTAAACGCCGGTAAGGATGTGTATATCGAAAAGCCGATGAGCCACACCATCCCGGACGGGTTTGCCATGGTGAAGGCGGTGCGCGCCACCAAGCGCATCGTGCAGGTGGGCACGCAGCGCCGCAGTTCTCCGCTCTTCCAGGAAGAAAAGGGGATCGTCGATTCCGGCGAATTGGGGCCGGTGCGGCTGGTGACCTCGCAATGGCTCAACTACCGGGACGGCCTGAGCAAGGCGAAACTCAAGGGGAAGATCGATTGGCAGCAGTGGCTCGGCCCGGCGCCCGCCCGCGAAGTGGACGATAGCCGCTTCTACAACTGGCTTTTCTATGAAGACTATTCCCACGGGCTGCTCGTGGGCCAGGCTGCGCACATCGTCGATTGCATCCAGTGGTTCATGAACGCGGGAGCGCCTCTGGCCGTTACTTGCACGGGCGGGAAAATCAATCAGGAGGGCGCGGAGACACCGGAAACCGCCAGCATGGCGATTGAGTTCCCGGAGAATTTCCTGGCCATTTTCACCCTGGGCTACCAGGCGATGCGCTACCACTGGTCGCAGGACCAGATCAAGCAATTTCACGGGAGCAAGGCGCGTTTCGACGTGATGCGCGAAGGCTACGCGCTTTACGCGCAGAGCAGCCGGCGCATTGAGAAGCCCACCCGGGAGAAGCTGGAACTGGGGTCGTTCGAGCCGGCGAGCCGGGCGCATATCCGCAATTTCCTCGATTGCGTGCGGACGCGGCAGGAGCCGAACTCGCCCGTGGAGACAGGGTTGAACACATCTATCGCGCTCGCGATGTCGTTCGATTCGTTGCGAAGCGGCCGGCGGATCCGCTGGAACGCTGCCACGCAGAAGACCGAAAGTTAGCTTGAAGCAGCCGAAGAGGGTTGCCGCCGCAACCATGCGGCCACGGGTACGTCTCCCTATTTTGGAGGAAAAATGAGCGTGCAAGGTTGGCTCCGGAACCGGCGCTTTGGCCGATTCGCCTTGGCGGGTGTGCTTACTGGAACGATGCTGACGGCGCTGGCCGCCGGCCAAGGCAACGCCCGCGCGGCCACGGAAGGAAAGAACGTGCTTTTGCAACCATGGAGCGGACCCTTCGGGGGTGTGCCGCCGTTTGACAAAGTCAAGGTGGCGGAGTTTCCGCCCGCGCTCGAAGAGGCGATGGCGAAGAGCCTTGCGGCGATCGATGTGATCGCGCACAACCCCGCGCCACCGGATTTTGAGAACACCATCGCCGCGATGGAGCGGGCCGATACCCTTATGAAACGGGTGATGCCGATCTACGATGTGTGGGCCTCCAACATGTCCACCGCGGAGTTCAAGCCGGTAGAGCGCGAGATGGAGCCGAAACTCTCCGCCTACCGCGACAAAATCCAGCAGAACGCCGCGCTCTTCGCACGGATCGAAGCGGTTTGGCTCTCAACGGAAAAAGCAAAGCTGACGCCGGAACAACAGCGCTTGCTCTGGGATTACTACACCGATTTCGTGCGTGCCGGGGCGAAGCTCACGAGCGCGCAGAAAGCGCGTATCGCCGCGATCAACCAGCGGCTGGCCGCGCTCTACACCGATTTCAGCAATAACTTGCTGCATGACGAAGAAGACTATGCGCTGTTTCTCACGAAAGATCAACTGGGCGGATTGCCCCAATCTCTGATCGATGCCGCCGCCGAGGCGGCAAAGGAACGGAAGCAGCCGGGCAAGTACGCGATCACCAACACCCGCTCCTCCATGGAGCCCTTCCTCACGTTCAGCACGGAGCGCGCGCTGCGGGAGAAAGTCTGGCGCACCTATTACAGCCGCGGCGATAACGGCGACAAGTACGACAACAACGCCGTCATTTCGGAGATCTTGAAGCTGCGCAGTGAGCGCTCCAAGCTGCAAGGCTACGAAACCTTCGCTGCGCGGGCGCTTGAAAAACAGGTGGCCAAAACGCCCCAGGCCGCCATGGACCTGATGATGAAGGTCTGGCCCGCCGCCGTCGCCCGCGTGAAGGAAGAGGTGGCCGACATGCAGGCCATCGCCGATAAAGAGAACGCCGGCATTCGCATCGAGCCCTGGGATTACCGTTTCTACGCGGAAAAGGTCCGCAAGGCAAAATACGATCTCGATTCGAACGAGGTGAAGGAATACCTGCAACTGGAGAACCTGCGCGAGGCGATGTTCTGGGCGGCGAACAAGCTCTACGGGTTTTCGTTCACGCCACTTTCGAACATCCCGGTTTTTCACCCGGACGTGCGCGTTTGGGAAGTGAAGCGGGCGGGCAAGCACGCGGGCGTCTGGTATTTCGACCCCTACGCGCGCGCTGGCAAACGATCCGGCGCATGGATGACCGCGTACCGGGATCAGCAACGCCTCATGGGCAATGTCACCACCATCGTTTCGAACAATTCGAACTTTGTGAAATCCGCGCCCGGCGAGCCGGTGCTGATTTCGTGGGATGATGCGGAAACTCTCTTCCATGAGTTCGGCCATGCTATCCACGGGCTGGCTTCGAACGTCACCTATCCAACCCTTTCCGGCACTTCGGTAGCGCGGGATTTCGTGGAGATGCCCTCGCAGATCAATGAGCACTGGCTGGCGACGCCCGAGATTCTGAACGAATTCGCCCGGCATTACAAGACCGGCAAGGCGATGCCCGCCTCCCTGCGCAAGAAGATCGAAGCTGCTTCGAAGTTCAACCAAGGCTTCGCCACCACGGAATTCCTCGCAAGCGCGCTCGTTGACATGAAACTGCACACGCTCAAGGACGCTTCGGCGGTGGACCCTGACAAATTCGAGCGCGAGACGCTCGCCGCGCTGGGGATGCCCAAGGAACTCCCGATGCGCCACCGCACGCCGCAGTTCGCGCACATCTTCTCAAGCGAAGGTTACGCAGCCGGATACTACTCGTACCTATGGGCGGATGCGCTCACAGCGGACGCCTGGGAAGCGTTTCTCGAAGGGAAAGGCCCCTGGGACTCCGCCGTGGCAGCCCGTTTCTACAACGACATCCTCAGCAAGGGAAACACGGTGGATCCACAGCAGGCCTACCGCCAGTTCCGCGGACGCGACGTGGACACGAACGCGCTTATGCGCGACCGGGGTTTCCCGGTAACCCGGTAGGCGGCGAAAGGTTGGGGCTAGGGAGGCGCCTTGATTCGGCGAGCGCCTCCCAATCCTCCGTGGCGGTGGGATGAACGAGATCTCCCACGGGGCTTCTTGCCGTTTCTTTGAGCGCGCCTAGACTGCTCGGTGTGATGTGCTCGGGGTACCGCCATCCTTTCGGAAAACCATAATGTTGCGCCAGAACCAGGGCTGCAATCCCGCCCGCTCCCATTCGTCGCGCCACCTCGCCGAGATCGTCTCATCGAGGATGAGCCCATGCGTGGAGAGCTTCTCGATCCAGTAGGCGTGCGGCTGCTCGTT
>JADYZL010000009.1 GCA_020853155.1 Bryobacterales bacterium | reverse complement strand
CTACTCCACACCGCGGCCGCTTTCCGGCGGCGTTGTGTACGCGGACGGAACGACGAACTTTGACATCGTGGAATCCGCCGCGCCCGCAAGCGATGGCAGCTACCGCATTCAACTCTCCTGCGGCTTCTTCCTTCCCGCGACCAAAGTCTCCGCGGACCTTGCGCCACCCGTGACGCCGCTCTCGTCCGCCGTCATCCCCGGCGCGGGCTCCTTGCCGTCCGCCGAGACGTACTACTACCGGCTGACCTCCGTGGACGCGAATGGGCTTGAGAGCGAAACCACTCCGCCGATTGCGGCGGTGACCCCCGGCGGCTCCGGTGGATTCGGCGTGATCGTGCAGCCGATTCAGGCGGCCCCAGAGGCGAGCGAGATTCGCGTGTATCGCGGCCCCGCCACGGACCTCTGTTACCGGATCGTCACGCTTCCCGGCGCGGCCACCACGTTCACGGATACAGGGCTGCCCTACCTGCCCGCGGTTCCACCGGACACGAACTTCCATCACGCAAATTTCTACTGGCGCGAGGAAGTTCATCCGGAAGTTCCTAACACCGGGGCGGACAATGCCAACATTTCGTGGGCAAGCGCGACCTGGGCCGCGGATCAGTTCCAAGGCAAGCTGGTTTGGATTGTGAGCGGCAAGGGAAAGGGGCAGGAGCGGGTGATTCTTTCGAACAACGCGAACACCCTCTTCGTCGAACCGTGGGCCGTGGTACCCGATATCACGAGCACCTTCGCTATTGCACAGCCGACCTGGCAGTTGGGATGCAAGGCGGCGGGCACTCCCGCGTCCTTCCAGATCCCGAACACGAGTGGCGCGGTGGTGGAGATCCTCGGCGTGGCCGCGAATGCGCTGGACGCGGAATCTCCCGCCAATCGTTCCGTGATCACACGCTGGACAATCGGCGGTGGCGGACTTGTCCCGGTGGATACGGAAGTCCCCGAGGCTCCGCTTTTCACGCTGGGCACGCGAGGGAACGGCGATCTCCGGCTCTCGGGAGTTGGGTTCAGCACGCTCGAAAATACGGCTACTATCCAGAGCGGCACCATGGAGATCTACTATCGCGACGAACTGCTCGATCTCCCGGACGCGCGTCTCGCCACGGCGATCGACGATGCATCCACGGCGATCGCTTTCACGCAAGATCCTGGGTTGTCCGAAGGCGATTTCCTCCAGATCGGTCATGAGATCCTGCGTGTGACCGCGGCGGGTGCGACTTTCAGTTTCACGGTGGAGCGTGGCGTGCTGGCCACCTCGGCCGCCGCCCACACAACCGATGCGCTGCCCTTTCGGCTGGAGAAGCGCGGAATGGTGTTCGCGGTTCCCCTGCAGTTCTTTGGCAGCCCGGCGAGCGGCGCATTCGAGCAGACCTTCTATCTGCCGCACGCGGGAATTGCGGCGGCGGAACTCTGGTTCACGAATCGCGTGGGCGCGGGAGACCCGAGCGTCCAAGCCTTCACGGCGCTCAGCGACTACGGACTCCGCACCGGCTATGGCGGCCAGTATGCTCTCTTCGCCGAGGGTTACCTGGCGATTGAGGACGATGCCGCGATACCGCTTCTGATTGACCGGGACCACAGCGTGCAGGATGTGTACGGCACGCTCGAATCCCCGGCCACGGGCGGCCCGGTGGAACTCGACATTACGCTCGACCAAGCTGTGTATTGCTCCCTCACTTTTGCGCAAGGCTCGGCGTTCTCGAACATGGTTTCCGGCGTGCTCCTGCCCCCGCTGCGCAGTGGAGGACGCTTGGGCATCAATGTTCGCTCCGTGCAGCATTCGAGTGGAACCATTCCGGGGCGCGACCTCTCCGTGCGAATTCGAATCTGAGCCACGACGGCGCGCGACCGGGACGGCCTGAAATTCACGACGAGATGGAGACACTATGGAAACGTTTCAGAAGCTGCGTCCGGACCAGGATCTGCAAGTCTATTTCGAACAGCCTTCCGCGATCGCCGCGCTGAGCGAAGCCTCCGCCGCCGCATTCCATCTTACGGGTGAATGGCGGCAGCAGAGCGATTGGTGCGTCGTGGAGTGGACGCGCGACAACCCCATCGATCATCCCCTCTGGAGAAATCTTCCCGACGGCGATCTCAGCGGCATCACGCTGCAATACGACGAACAGCGGACCAACGCGATTCCGATGGATTCAACGCTCTTCCCCACCGTCGAATGGGATCAGCTACGCGTGTGGACGGAGCACAATGGGATCTCCGCGTTTCACCGGGTACCGTTGATGCCTTACGCGCAAGCGCTCACCGGCACGTACCAGCCCGCTACCTGCACGTTTACGCTCACGGGCACGCCCGCCGCGGGCGATATCGTCGGGCTCTCCTGGCATACGGAGCACCGCACCCATCAGGCTTATGCGAACGAGACGCCGGCCACCATCGTGCAGGCGCTTGCCGATGGCTTCAATACGTTCCCAGGGGGCATTGAGGCCACGGCGAATGGGAACACGCTGGAACTGCGCTATATCGGTTTCCCCGCCGCGCCCGGCTACCGCCATCCTGGCGCGAACGGCAATCGCGTGGGCGTCTACAACTACGTAAAGGGAACGGGCAGCCTTACCTGGAATGAGCCCTTCGCGGTGATGAGCGGCGGCACGAGCCCGGCGCTCTGGCGCTTGACGCTTCCGTTTGCTTCCATCCTGGATAAGGACGGCAACCCCATCGACTGGCAGCACGTCCGCAAGCTGCGCTGGACTTACGCTGCACCCCTAAGCTACGGGGAGTTCGAGCGCATGGAGTTCGCGGTGAACATCTCCAACTGGACCGTCTCCGGCACGGGAACCGGCTATCGCTTCGCGGGCGCGGGGAGCCGCCGGCTGGAAGACTCCGGCGCCGTGCCGCAGTACTCCGGGACGTGGGCTCATGCAAAGGGAAACTATTCCGGGGGAAGCATTCACTGGACCAGCGAAGACAACGCGAGCGTCACCGTGCGGTATTCCCATCCTCAAGCGCATGAACTGTACCTTGGTTCCAGGGCGCACGCCGCAGGGGGCAATATCAGTGTCTCCATGAATGGTGGCGCGCCGCAGACACAGCATCTCCAGGTGGCGGGAGAGGACAATCTGGTGCGCCGCTTCCTGCAAGCGATGCCCGCGGGCGATCACGAGATCGTTCTAACGAAAACCGCGGATGGCAGCACGTTCTATTTCGACTTTCTAGAAATCGCCCAGCCGGAAACGGTGTTCCCCGCCCTGCCGAGCCACTCGCAACTCAGCCTCTCGACGGATTGGGATACGGACCATAGCCTCTCCATCGCTCCGGAGAGAACCGTGGCGCTACTTCGCCGCCTTGGCTTCCGCGGGCGCGTGAATCACTATGTAGGGGCGATGTGGTTCTACCAGCTTCGCAACCAGGGCTACACGCACGCGGAGGCCACCATCACGTTTACGGGAGAGCCCGTCTTCGGGGCCACCACGGAACTGCGCATCGGCAATCTGGATTACGGCCCCGCGTTCGATACCGTCTTCACCCATCTCAACCGCGCCGGAGACAGCGCCTCGACGATTGCCCTTGCTTTCGCCTTGCGGATCAACGACGGTTCCACCGCCATCCGGGCGGAAGCCTCGGGGGCGACGCTGCGCATCGCCTCCCGGCGCCTGGGGATCGACGGGAACAAGATCACCGCCATCGCCACTCCCTCTTCCGGAAGCTTCCATGCCTCCGCTTCCGCCACACATCTGGAAGGCGGCGCGGACGGCGTTTGGCGAACCGACATCCAAGCCACACCGAAATTGAACCGCGCCATGCGGGATTGGCATCGCGCCTTCTTCACCGCGCTCGCGCAGGAGAGCATCGATTGCGTCACCGCGTACAGCACGGAGCTGCGCCATGGCGACCGGAGCGTCAGCGAAGGGATCGCCCAACGCTATTGGGATCAAAGTGCGGTGGAACTCAACACCCCGGCATTGCAAACGAACTTCGCCACCAAGAGCCTCGCGTTCTGGCGCGAGATCCACGCCGAAAGCGCGCAGTTGATGGCGGATGGAGGGCTTGTCCCTTATCTGCAATTGGGCGAAGTGCAGTATTGGTATTTCCCGAACCCCTCCGGCATGCCCTTTTACGATGAGGACGCCACGGCGGCATTCCTTGCGCAATTCGGGCGCCCGATGGCTTGCATCGTCGATCAGTATCAGAATCCGGCGGCGTTCCCGGACGAAATCCAGTTCCTGCGAGACCGGCTGGGCGCCTTTTCAGAGGGCGTCTTCAGCTACGTCAAGGCCCTTTACCCGACGGCGCGCTTCGAGGTGCTTTACCCGCCCGACGTCAATGACAGTTCCATTGGCCAGGCCGTGAACTTTCCCGGCGATGCTTGGTCCACCGCGAATCTCGATTGCCTGAAGACAGAGAGTTTCATCTTCACGCTCTCCTCAAACCTCAACAAGAGCAAGGAGACCATCGCCGTTTCCGCGCAGAAGGGCTTCCCGAATGCAAAACGCGCCCACCTCGTTGGAATTAGCGATTACTCGAGCAGTTGGCGCAAGGAAATGGACTTCGCGCTGGGCGAATCGCTCGAATCCGTCACGCTCTTCGCACTCGATCAGTTTTGCCTTGTTGGCTATCCGCCGGTTGGCAGGCCGCGCCGCATGCAAATCGGCTTTCACGGTTGAGGCGCATGCGGCGCGAGTCGCGCTGCCCTTATCCCCGGCCTTCGAACAGATTTCGCCCGGCCACCATGGCCTTCATCTTGCCGTCGGCCACGCTGCGCTGCAGCATCCAGAAGCCGCAATCCGGATGAATGTAGGCCACCCGACCTGCACCCAGCACCTGTTGCGCATTCTCAAGCCGGCGCGCGATCTCTTCGGCGCTCTCAATCCCGTTGTCCTTGATATCGATCACGCCCAACCCCACCGCAATCTCCGGCCGCAGTTCCCGGAAGGCATCCAACTCGTCGTATCCGCGCCGCGCGAACTCGAGCACCAGATGATCGGCGTGCAGCCGGTTGAGGAACGGCATCAAACTGCGATAGAGCCCCTTCTGCACGGATTGGCCTCCGTAGTTCCCAAAGCAGATATGCACCGCACGTTCGGAACCCTTCGGCACGCCGTCCAGCACATGATTGATCGCTTCCGCCGCCCACGGTTGATCCTCCGGATGGCCCACGATATTCGCTTCGTCGAGTTGCACCACGGCGGCGCCGATCCGGCTCAATTGCGCGCGCAGAACCCGGGCGATCTCCATTGCCAGCGCCGCGCGGTCCTTATAATGGCGGTCCGTCAGCACCTTCGTGAGCATGTGCGGTCCGGTGCAAGTGAACTTCAGCGGTTGTTGCGTTAGAGTGCGGGTGAACTCGTAATCCGCCGGCAGATTGAGTGTTCCCTCTCCCAGCGCGGATTCCACGACGCCCGCCGGGACGCTGCGGTAACGCAGTTGCTCATCGTTCCGGAACGCGTCGATATCGCTCAGGGAAAACTTCGTGTGGATGCCGCTCATCTGCCCCACGAAGTAATCGATCATGCCGTTCGTTTCCGGATGGCTCGGGTCGAAGCGATTCAACTCGCCATCGGCCACCACGTCAATACCGGCCAGTTCCTGCGTCTTGAGCACCACCGCGATCGCGTCGCGCAGCACCAGCTTGCTCGTATTGCCCAGGAGCCATTGCGGCACCGGGTAACTTCCTACAACCGTTGTTTTCACCATGCCACGATTGTATCCACTTCGCCGCGGGGGAAGCTCTCGTAGAATAGGGAGTTGGCGAAACATCCGGTAACTGTGGTGATCCCCACGCTCCATGCGGGCGATAACCTTCGCGATACACTCGATTCCCTTGCCGCGCAGTCCTTTCAGGATTTCGATGTCGTGGTCGTGGATAATAGCGGAACGCGGGCTGCCGCCGGACAGGCCGTGGAGAACCGCTTCGATCTGGCGATGATTTACATGGAGAGCAACGCCGGGTTCGGAGGCGCCATCAATCAGGCACTCAAGCTCACGTCCGCGCCCCTCGTGGCGCTGCTTAACGACGATGCTCCCGCTCATCCGGGTTGGCTGCACGCGCTGGTCGATGACGCCACCACCTTCGCCGAATTCGGAATGTTTAGCTGCCAGATCCGGCTCGCGGGAACGGACCTGCTCGATTCCACGGGCATGCTCTTGAGCCGCGATGGCAGCAGCATCCAGCGGTCTCACCGCCGGCCATGGAAGGCAGATGACTCCCCGGTTGCGTGCCTGATTCCGAGCGGATGCGCCGCGCTTTACCGCCGCAAGGCGCTCAATGAAATCGCGCTGCCCGGAACCGCTGGGCCTTTCGACGAAGACTTTCAACTCTATTGCGAAGATACGGATCTCGGCCTCCGCCTGCTGTGGCAAGGCTGGCGTTGCCGCTACGTGCGGGACGCCATCGTCGAGCACCGCTACTCGCAGACGGCCGGCGCCGCCTCTCCCCTGAAAGCGTTTCTCGTCGAGCGGAACCGCCTCTTCGTCGTGTTGAAGAACTTTCCGCTCACCGATGCGATCGCGGCTGTCTTGTTCGCACCCGCGCGCTATCTCTATCAACTCCGCGAAGCAATTGCGGGCAATGGGAAAACAGCCGCCTTCGCGCGCTCTAGCCACGGCTGGCAGGCTCCCTGGCTCGTGCTGAAGGCACACTTCGCGGCGCTAGCCGCGCTGCCCCGCCTGCTGCGGCGGCGCGAGTTGATTCTCACCTATACCCGCGTCTCGAAAGAGCGGTTTCGCGAAGCCATTTACAGCCATCGCGCCACACTCCAAGAGGTTGCGAAACACTAGCCATGCCTGCCGCTCCGAGCCCAATCCCCACGCAAGCCACACCGACGGACCTGATGGTGCTCATCCCCGCTTACAACGAAGAGCGCTGTATCGCGGAGGTGCTGGCGGAGCTTTGGGCCGTGCTTCCCGGATGCGCCGCGGTCGTCGTGGACGATTGCTCCACGGATGCCACAGTGGCGGAAGCGGAGCGCGCCGGCGCGCGAGTGCTACGTCTGCCGCATCACCTCGGCCTCGGCGGGGCGGTGCAAGCGGGATACAAGCTCGCCTTCGAGCTTGGCTTCTCCTACGTCATCCGCATCGACGGCGACGGCCAGCACGATCCCAGGGATATCCGCCGCATCTATGACGAGCTCCGTGAGAGCGGAGTCGAGATGGTGATCGGCAGCCGCTTCATCACCAACGATGGCTACCAAACCACCTTCCTTCGCGGTCTCGTGATCGGCTTTTTCCGCCTGATGTTGCGCCCCATTCTGGGCAAACCCGTGCGGGACCCCACCTCCGGCTTCGTCGGCGTGAACCGCGCCGCGCTGGGCGTGTTCAGCCGCGTCTTTCCGCTGGAGTATCCGGAGATCGAAGCGCTCGTCGTGTTGCAGCGCCGCGCCTTCCGATTCCGGGAGATTCCCTGCGCGATGCGCCCGCGATTGCGCGGCACAAGCAGCATCACGCTGGTTCGCTCGCTCTACTTCCTGCTGCACGTTCTGTTGGGCGTCTTTGTGAATATCCTGAAGTATGACGGCCGCCGCGCCGCCCGCCACGCGGAGCCGATCCCGGGTGAAGG
>JADYZL010000008.1 GCA_020853155.1 Bryobacterales bacterium | reverse complement strand
CAGATGTTGCGCGAGGGCAAGTATACGCCCGGCCAGATCGATACCAAGTGGAGCGATGCGATGACCAAGGAATTCGAAGCCTTCGCCGCTCAGGAGAGGGCGAAGCGCCAGCGCTAGATTCGCGGCAAAGACACCGGCAATTTTTCACAGGAGATTGACGATGAAGAAAGCGATCGAGAAGCTCGTTGGAAGACGCGGCTTGTTCAAGGCGGGCGCCGGGGCAGCCACGGCGGCCTTGCTCGGCACGGCGGATCTTGAAGCCTATCCGCAGAACACGAACACGAATTCGAGGCCCTCGGAACTGAAGATCACGGACATGCGCATGGCCTGGGTGCGCGATGCTCCCATGCAGGTGCCCATCCTGCGTCTGGATACTAACCAGGGCATTTCCGGCTGGGGCGAGGTGCGCGACGGCGCGGATAAACGTTACGCTTTGATGCTCAAGAGCCGCCTGCTCGGCGAGAACCCTTGCAACATCGACAAGATCTTCCGGAAGATCAAGCAATTCGGCGGCCCCGCGCGGCAGGCAGGGGGCGTTTGCGGTGTGGAGATGGCGCTCTGGGACCTCGCGGGCAAGGCTTACAATGTGCCCATTTACCAGATGCTCGGCGGAAAGTTCCGCGAGAAGATCCGTCTCTACGCGGATACGCCGGAGAGCCCGGACCCCGCGGTTTTCGCGGAACGGCTCAAGCGCCGCATGGACCATGGCTTCACCTTCCTCAAGATGGATGTGGGCGTCCGGCTCGTCGAAAAGATTCCTGGAACGGTGAGCCGCCCGCTCGGCATCACGAGCCGCGAACTCAGCCAGACGCAGCACATGTTCACCGGAATGGAACTCACCGACAAGGGCATCGAACTCATGTCGGAATACGTGGGGAAGGTGCGCTCCGTGGTGGGCATGGAAGTGCCGCTGGCGGCGGACCATTTCGGGCATATCGGCCTCAACTCCTGCATCCGCCTGGGCAAGGCGCTCGAAAAGCACAACCTCGCCTGGCTCGAGGATATGATTCCCTGGCAGTATCCCGATCTCTGGAAAGAGATCACCGATGAGGTGGATACCCCCACCCTTACCGGCGAGGATATTTACCTCAAAGAGCCGTTCATGGAGCTATGCCGGAAGCATGCCGTGGATATGATCCATCCCGATCTGGCCAGTTCCGGCGGAATACTGGAGACCAAGAAGATCGGCGACATGGCGCAGGAGCACGGCGTGGCGATGGCGATGCACTTCGCGGGCACGCCGATCTGCTTCATGGCGAACCTCCATTGCGCGGCCGCCACGGAGAACTTCGTGGCCCTCGAACACCACTCGGTGGATGTGCCCTGGTGGGAAGACATGGTGACCGGCGTGCCGAAGCCGTTGTATACGGCCGGGTTCGCCAATATCCCGACGGGCCCCGGCCTTGGCATCGATGTCGTGCTCGACGTGGTGAAGGAGCATCTGCGCGAACCCGGCTTTTTCGAACCCACCGACGAGTGGAATGAAGCCCGCGTGAACGACCGGCTCTGGAGTTAGGCGGGCGCGTGCGAGGGAGATTCCTGTTCCGGCCCGGGCCGCCACGGCAGTCCGGGCCATTTTTGAAAGTGACGGGCCAACATGAGTTCATTTCGCAAGGCGCTGGGAGTTGGCGCCATTCTCTTGGGATGCGTGGGCGCGGGGGTTTGGGCATTCGTTTCCCCGGAGGCATCATCGGCCTGGATCATCGCCGCCCTGGTGATGGCGGCGCTCTGGGTGAACCTCGGGCGAGAGGTCCGCACTTACGCGTTCTCGCTCTGGGTGTTTGCCGCCGTCGCCGTTTCCATGTTCCACCCCATGGCGTTCGATTCCTGGTTTGACTACAAATTGACGCGCCTGATCTCGCCGCTCATTCAGATCATCATGTTCGGCGTCGGCACGCAGTTGAGCCTTGCGGATTTCAAGCGGGCCCTGCAGATGCCCAAAGCCGTGTCCATCGGCGTCGTCGCGCAGTTCGCCATCATGCCGTCGCTCGGTTTCCTTCTCGCGAAAACGTTCGGGTTTGAAGGGGAGGTGGCCGCGGGCGTGGTCCTGATTGGCTCCTGCCCTAGCGGTATTGCCTCCAATGTAATGGCGTATATCGCCGGCGCCAATGTGGCGCTCTCGGTCACGATCACCTCCATCACCACGTTGATCGCTCCCGTGATGACGCCGCTCCTGATGAAGGTGCTGGCGGATCAGTACGTCACGATCGAGTTCAGCGCGATGGCCCTGGACATTCTCTGGATGATCATCACTCCGGTGGTGGCCGGCTTGATCGTGAACCGGCTCTCGCGCGGGAAGGCGGAATGGCTTGACAAAGCACTCCCCGTGATTTCGATGGCCTCGATCTGCTTCATCATTACAATCATCACGGCCAGTTCCAGAGACAAGCTGCTGCATGTCGGGCCGCTGCTGATTCTGGCGGCGATGCTCCACAACGGCTTTGGCTATCTACTGGGCTACTGGGCCGCCCGTCTTCTCGGGCTCGCCGAACGTGATGCGCGTGTGGTCTCCTTCGAGGTGGGAATGCAGAATGGGGGAATGGGCTCCGCGCTTGCGATCAACGTCCTCAAGAGCTCGGACGCCGCGCTTGCTTCGGCGATCTTCGGCCCCTGGATGAACATCTCCGGATCCGTGCTTGCCTCCTTCTGGCGCAAGCGCCTTCCGCGGGGTGCGCAACGGATCTCTTTCGAGGAAGTGGAAGGCGCCGGGCATCCGGCAGGCGAGGAGTGAGTGCGCCGCGCGGTCTACGATTCCTTCGGTGCGCGGCCTTCTAGAGCCAGCACCTTCTGGGAAGTCTCCCGCCGTTCAATCTCGAGAATCGCATTCTCCTTGCCTTGTGCCTGCAAATCCTCGAAGATTGCCATCGCGCGGCGGTAGGAGGCCAGCGCGCGCGCCTTGTCGCCAAGGATACCGAAGTAGTCGCCCATGAGCATGTGAGATTCGCCAACCTCGCCCTTTCCCCCGGCGTTCATGGGGTTTTCCGTCACGAGCGCCTGCCGTATAGTGAGCCCGCGGATGAGAAAAGGCAACGCCGGCTTCGGGTTCTTCGTGCGGATCATCGTTCGAGCGAGCCGGTGGAGATTCGATGCAAGCAGGCTGCGGTTGCGTGCGTCGAGGGGGTCTGAAGACGCGATCTGTTCATGGATTTCGATGGCTTCGCGATAGCGGTCCATGGCCTCGTCGAACTGGCCGGCCTCATAAAGCAATCCACCGAGGGCCGTGGCCGAGGCGGCCAAATCCTGCACGTTTCGCGAATCTCCGGGGTGCTCGCGAATCATCTCGTGCGCGATCGAGAGAGCCTTGCGGAAATGGTTTTCCGCTTGCGGCCGGTTCTTCAACATCAGGTAAATTCCGCCCAACCGCCGGTGGGCCAGGCACAGTCCGCGAACGTCCTCCGGGTCGTCGGACCCAGTCGCCTGGATCTCTTCGAACATTCGGAGCGCCTGCCGACGCGTTTCCAGCACGCCGTCCCAATCGCCAATCTGCGATAGCCCGCCGCCGAGCGAAGTGTAGGACGATGCCACTTTTCGGCGGTAGGCGATGTTGGCCGGTTCGAGCGCCAGCATTTCCTGGTACATTCGGAGCGCGTCGCGGTCATACTTGAGGCCGCCTTCGTAATCGCCCATCAACTTGGCCAGCGCGCTCAGGCGCGAATACGTGGACGCGATATCCTGCCGCGCCGGAATGTCATTCCGTCTCGTGCGTACCTCTTCGCGAATCGAGAGCGCCTTGCGGTAGCATTCGAGCGCCAGCGCGGAATTCCCGATATTCGCGACGTTCGGCCGCCCTTGCACGTCGCCCAGTTTCTCGTAAGCGGAAGCCAGCTCCCGCTGCAATTCGAGGTCGTCCCGTGATTCGTGGTCAAGCCGGTCCAGGTACTCGAGCGCCCGCTCCACCAGTTTTCCGCGTACGCCGGTTGCGCCGGGAATCTGCGCCAGGTCCGTATCGAGGTCGAAAATCAGCGAGTTGGCCAGTTGGCGCACATCCTGAAAACGCGCTTCCGCAAGGAGGCGCTGTTCCTGGGCGCGGTTCGCCATGTAGACAGATGCAAAAATTCCGCCCAGAAGGCTGAGAATCGCGAACGCCCCCACCGCGACGGAAACCCGGTTGCGGCGCACGAACTTCCCGAGGCGGTAATAATGGCTGTCCGGCCACGCCACCACCGGTTGATGCTTGATGTAGCGCTCCACGTCGCGGGAGAACTGGTTGGCGGTGATGTATCGATCCTTCGGCTCCGGCTGAATGGCCTTGAGGACGATCGCATCGAGATCGGCGTGAACGCCCGCGAGCGAGCTGATTTCCGCCAGCTTCGGCGGGTCTCCGCCTTCGATCTTGCCCAGGATGGCGAAGGGGTTGGTGCGATCCACTTCGTAGGGGTGGCGCCCGCAGATCATCTCGTAGAGCAGAACGCCCATGGAGTAGATGTCGCTCGCCGTGCTGAGCGGAATTCCGCGCAATTGCTCCGGGCTCGCGTAAGCCGGCGTGAGCGCCGCCACCTTTCCTTCCCGGTCCGGAGCCGGTTCCCGGTGTTCCAGATCGAGTACCTGCGAAATGCCGAAGTCGAGCAGCTTCGGGATTCCCCCTTCCATGATGAGGATGTTGCTCGCCTTAATATCGCTATGCACCACCAGGTTCTGATGGGCGAAACTCACGGCGGAACAGATCTCGCGGAAGAGTTGCAGCCGCGCTTCCAGGTTGGGGTTGGTCTTGCGCAGATACTCATCGAGCGGAACGCCCGGGATGTACTCCATCACGAAGTAGAGCAGGCCATCCTCGCTCACGCCGCCATCGAAGAGCCGCGCGATGAAGGGGTGGTTGAGCCGCGCCAGGATGCGGCGTTCAAGGCGGAAGCGGTTGACGATATCGCCGCTGCTCGAGCTGCGATTCAGCACCTTGATGGCCACGTGCATCTTGAACTCCGCATCGTCGCGGATGCCCAGATACACGGAGCCCATCCCCCCCTCACCGATGAGGGATTCAACGCGATATTGGCCGATGGTTTGCCCGATCAGGGCTTCGCCGCGCGACACTTCGTCGCGCACCTGGCGCAGCACGGAGCCGAACAGCGGCACGTGCGTCGGAGCGTCGAGCGAAACGGAGATGTCCTCGTGGGAGGCCAGCAGGCCGTCTACTTCCTCGCGCAGCGCAACGTCTTCGCCGCATTCCCGATCCAGCAGGTCAACGCGAGACTGCGGTTCCACTGACAGGGCTTCCTGAAAGAGGTGTTTTACCCGCGCCCAGCGTTCCGCGTTCATCCCGGCCCGCCTCCCTTGAGTTCCCGCGCCAGCCACGCGCGCGCCATCACCCAGTCTCTCTTGACGGTAGCCGCGGAGACGCCCAACACCTCCGCCGTTTCTTCAATCGAGAGGCCCGCGAAATAGCGGAGTTCCACAATGCGCTCCTGCTGCTGGTCAAATGCGGCCAGCCGTTCGAGCGCTTCGTGTAGCGCAAGCACTTCGGCGACGTTCTCCGGAGGAGTGGAAGCTTCCGGCTGATCTTCGAGCAGGATCTTCTGCGCGCCGCCACCGCGCTTGGCCGCGTTCACGGCGCGCGCGTGGTCCACTAATACCCGCCGGATGACCTGCGCGGCCACCGCGAAGAAATGCTGCCGGTTGTGATACTCGCTACCGGAACTCCCGATCAGCCGCAGATACGCTTCATGGACAAGCGCCGTACTTTGCAGAGTGTGGTCTTTTCGCTCGCGCGCGAGATGCCGCCGCGCGATGCGGCGCAATTCATCATAGACGATGGGGGTAAGCTGTTCGAGCGCCCCGGCGTCTCCGGAACTCCAGCGGGCCAGGAGGGTTGTAACGTCCAAAGTTGACATAGAATTCGGCTATAAGGCCACGTTTCCAGTGCTCGCGCGAATGAGAGAGGATGTGGTGCCATCGCGTGGCGCAGGGATGTTGGGGACCCTTAAACGGAATGTCTTGTCAATACGCCGGGCCTCAGTTCCTTCGCCATGATGGAATCCCAGTCCCTCACGGATTTTTACAATATACCACCGTGCGAGCCCGATTCCCTCCGTTTGCGTTGAACATTGTGAACAGCTAATAAAACGGTTAACGGCTCTTGCGCTCGGGTTGAGGATTCCAGGAGTTTTCGTTGAAGAACCTGCTCCTATGTCCTCGGATTCACGGTTACTTGGCGGCCTGCGCGCCTAATACAATCGGCAGCAGTGCGGGTAGGCTCTCGATTAAGAAATCAGGTGCGGGATCCGAGAGCGTCTCCGGTTGGAACCCGTAAGTCACTCCGCAACTCGGGCAGCCGGCGTTTCGCGCGGTCTGGATATCCACCGTGCTATCGCCCACCATCAGGGTCTCCGCGGGATCGGCGCCAGCCTCGTGAATCAGGTGAAGCAGGCCCTCCGGATCCGGCTTCTTCGTCTCGAATGAGTTCCCGCCATAGACCCGGAGGAAGGCGCCGCCGAGCCTCAGGCCGTCGATTATCCGGTTGCTGATGCGAACCGGCTTATTCGTAAGAACAGCCGTGGCGATACCCGATTCGGCCAGCGCCTGGAGCACCTCGCGGACGCCATCGTAGAGCTTCGTATAGTCGAGCGAGTGTTCGTGGTAGTAGCGAATGAAAAAGTCGATGGCGTGGGCGAGTTCCTCGCCGGAGAACCCTTCTCCCAAAGCCCGCTGGATCAGCGCGGAGACGCCATTGCCGACGTAAGATTCCACTGTGGGCGCGTCGAGATTCCCTAGCGAGAAATGACGCCGGGTGGCGTTGACGGACATCACGAGGTCCATTTTGGAATCGATCAAAGTTCCGTCGAGATCGAATACGACGAGTTTGTAGTGGTTCAGGGCGTCGGTCACGGTCCGTACTGGATCCTTTCTTCACTTGAACGTGGCTTGTTACGCCCGCTCTATTGCGATGTGGAAGCCGGCTTGCGCGCCGGACGTTTCGTTGGGGGTGCGGGCGGTTCGGCGTTATTGCCGGCCGTTCCCGAGCCCGGCCAATTGAGATCTGGCGCGTGCTCTTCCCACGCCCGTTCGATGGTTCTGGCATTCCGCGCGACGGATGCCTTCACTTCGGCCGGCGCAAGCGCCGCAAGCAGGTCTGCGCTCCACATCACATAAGGCGCAACCAGAGACTTGCTCAACGCATCGGGCGGGCCGCCGGGGTTGAACGCCAGCATCGCCAGCAGAATCACCGCGCAGAACAGGCATCCCTTTACGATTCCGAATACCGCGCCGGCCAGCCGGTCAAACATGCTGAGGCCCGTCACTTGCAAGACTTTTGCAGCCATGCTTCCCACGAAGCCACCGAGGATGACCACGCCAAGGAAGATGATGCCAAACCCCACCATCCGCGCAACTTCGGGCGAAGGAATGTATTGCGCTAGCGCCGAGGCGAGAGCCCCATGAAACCACAGCGCCAGCAAGAGTCCCGCGATCAATGCCGCGAGACCGGCCAACTCGCGCATGAAACCACGAATCAAGCTCGCCAGCACGCTCGCACCGAGGATCGCCAGCAGCACGAAATCGAGATAGGTCAGCCGCTCCATCCACTCCATGGTTGCGTTCCTCTAAAACGCCGCGCCCGTTAACAGGCGGAACGCCTCCCTGTATTTGGCGCTCGTTTTCTCCGCTACTTCGGTGGGCAGTGGAGGCGCCGGGTCGGTCTTATCCCAATCGAGCGTTTCCAGGTAGTCTCGAACATACTGCTTGTCGTAGGACGATTGTGGACCACCCGGGCGCCATTGATCCTTGGGCCAGAACCGGGAGGAATCGGGCGTCAGCACCTCATCCGCCAACACGATCTCGCCATCGATCAGGCCGAACTCGAACTTTGTATCCGCGATGAGAATCCCGCGCTGTTCGGCGTATGCGGCTGCGTCCTTGTAGATTCGCAGCGTCAAATCCCGAAGTTGCCGCAGGTAACCGGCCGGCACGAGTTGCGTGGCTTCTTCGAAGCTCACATTGATGTCATGCCCGCTTTGTGCTTTCGTGGCCGGGGTGAAGATCGCCTCCGGCAGGCGCCCGCTTTCCTCCAGACCGGGGGGAAGGGCAATTCCGCAAATACTCCGGTTGGCCCGGTATTCCTTCCAGCCGGAGCCGGAAAGGTACCCACGTGCCACGCATTCCACGGAGAACATCGCGGCCTTGCGGACCAGCATGGCGCGGCCTTCCACCTGATCGCGATATGGATACAGGATTCCGGGGAAATCGGAGAAGTCCGCGCTCACGAGGTGATTCCGCACCATGCCCGCGAAGCGTTCGAACCAGAAAACGGACATCTGGTTGAGAACGCAGCCTTTATCGGGAATGGGCGTGGGCAGCACGCAATCGAAGGCGGAAAGGCGATCCGTGGTGACCAGCAGCAGGTGATCGCCGAGATCGTATATGTCACGGACCTTCCCGCGCGCCACCAGCGGGATCTCGCCGAGATGCGTTTGCAAGATGGCGCCGTTCGAATGTCTTACAGCTCGGTTGGGCATTGTAATTTCGCTTCTATCGATTTTACTTGACCCTTCCGGCAACCGGTAACCTGGAGAACGGTTTTGGGGAAGCTTGGCGGCATGGTCCCGTGCACTTGACACGGAAACCCAGGCGGAAGAAGCCGGCGTTAAGCCGGGTGCCGGGGTGCCGCGAATGGTTCGGGCCTGCGCCGCTTTCCGAACTCAACCACGTTATCCGGCAATACCTCGGTTCCGCCATTGACCACTTGCGCGGCGTTGTTTGGATGGTGTTTCCCGAGGAAACCGGCGGCCCAATCGCGGAATCGCGCGACCGGCATGGGACGGGCGAAGAGATAGCCCTGCACTTCGTCGCAGCCGTTCTCGAATAGATATTGAAGTTGTTCGGGCGTCTCCACGCCCTCGGCGTTTGCTTCGATCTGCAAGCTCTTGGCGAGTTCGATCATGGAGCGGACGATCGTCCGGCTGCGATAGCTGATCGCCAGGTGCTGCACGAAACTGCGATCAATCTTCAACTTGGCGAACGGGTAATCACGCAGGCTCGAAAGCGACGAATAACCCACACCGAAATCGTCGAGAGCCATTCGGACTCCGTTCCGTCGCAGATGGCTGATGGCGTTCCGCGCGGCTTCCGGATTGGCCAGCATCGCGGTCTCAATCAGTTCCATTTCCAATCCGGATTCCGGGATGTGGTGAGAAACCAGAAGCGAGGAGGTTTCCCGCAGGAAGCGCGGGTCGAGCAACTCGGAAGGGGCGACATTCACCGCAACCCGGCTGCCTTCCCCCATCCATTCCCGCCAGGTGGCGAGGTTGTCGCAAACCGTCCTGCGCAACCAGCAGCCGAGGTTGTACATCTGGCCGCTCGCCTCGGCGGCTGGAAGAAACTCCGCGGGCGTGAGCAGCCCGCGCTTGGGATGCCGCCAGCGAAGGAGCGCTTCGGCGCCGGAGATCGAAAAGTTGCGCAGCGCGATCTGCGGTTGTAGAAAGATCTCAAACTCGCCGTTACCAAGGGCGCGGGGAATCTCGTCTGCTGGAACGATCTGTGCTTCCGGACCGCCAGTGCTGCCGCAACCGGAGGGCCGGGCCGCATGGTCCTCGTTTCCCCGGTTGCCGCCCGGTTCCGGCAAAGTCCGCGCCGCCCGGTGCGAGAACGCTTCGCGCCGCAAGGCCGCGCCCAGCTTCGCGGCTTCCCGCGGATCGGCTCCGGACACTCCCGGGCCGTTCGAATCCGTCGCCGGATCTCGAACGGCAAAGTGCCCGGCATCCTTTCCCCTTTCATCCAAAGACATTCCGCTATCGACCGCTTTCGTATTGGGGCAGTGCGCGCGCATCCGGAGCTGCCACGCGCCCCACCCTTCTCTTGCCTCTTCGTCCGAACGGGCGGGGTCTTGAATCGGGGTGGCGCTCACTCCGAGCCCTCCACGTGAGGGAGGTGGTTCCAAAATGGAAAGGCCGGAGCCCGTAGGCCCCGGCCATCGTTCCCAGCTTCCTTCCGCTCGAACCGCCCTTAGCGCATCGATTGGGGTGGAGGTGGCGCGGCGGAAGATTTTCCTCCCATCTGGTTGAGCACGGTAAGCGCGGTGGCCACCAGGGAACCCGCATCCGCGAGGTTCGCGGGCAGCACGATTGTATTGGTGCTCTTGGCGATATGTCCGAACTGCGTCAGATACTGCTCGGCCACGCGGAGGTTCACCGCATCGTGGCCGCCCGGCGCTTGGATTGCCTCCGCGATGCTCCGGATGCCTTGCGCGGTTGCATTCGCGATGGTCAGAATCGCCTGCCCCTGGCCCTCGGCTTCGTTGATCTGCTGCTGCCGTTTGGCTTCGGAGTTCTTGATCGTCTCCTGCTTCACGCCCTCGGCGGTGTTGATCTTCGAATCCCGGACGCCTTCCGATTGCAGAATCGCGGCTCGTTTTTCCCGCTCCGCGCGCATCTGCTTTTCCATCGCCGCCAGAACATCGGCCGGCGGCGTGATGTTCTTGATCTCATAGCGAAGCACCTTGACGCCCCAGGGTTCCGATGCCAGGTCGAGTTCGCTCACCACCGCGGCGTTGATCGACGTTCGTTCTTCGAAGGTCT
>JADYZL010000007.1 GCA_020853155.1 Bryobacterales bacterium | reverse complement strand
TGAGGCCGTATCGAACTGAGTGATCGGGTTCGGAATCGCTGTGCGAATCGCGGGATTGCTGGGCTCGCTGGGGGTTGAGGGCAATCCGCAAGATGGGCGCAGGATGCAGGCGTGGCCGCGGGGCAGCCGCAACTGCAAATGGGCAGGCGCTCCATGGACTCGCTGGCGCGGGGCTGTTTTTGCGGGGATGCTGAGCGGTCGAATCCAGACGTGTAAACCACCTGGCTATTCTCTGCCTGCCGCCGACCCGGCGGTTTCGGATTGGGCGGTGGCGATGGAGGTGCGGGTGCGGCTGGTGGCGGCGACGTCGGTTATGGCGTCTGCGATCTCTTGGGGTTGGGTGATGGGAATATAGTGGCCGCTTTCGGTGGCGATGCGGAAGGAGGCTTCCTGGGCGGCGGGAAGCATGGCTTTCTGGCTCTCGTGGAGGTAGAGGAGCTGGGCGCGTTCGAAGGCCAGGGTCGAGGGTTCCGCTTGCTGTTCGAGAAAATCCTGGTCCTTGAAATAGTTGCCCATGCGGCCCCGGGAGAGGATGACCGAGGGCTTGGACTTGAGAAGCGCCAGGGCTTCCCGCGCTTCAGCCAGGCCGACGTAGGCCGTCCGGCTCTCCGCCAGAATTGCATCGGCCGCCTGCGTGCGGAGCTTCAGGGCACGGTGCATGGGAAGGAGTTCCGGCAGGGGCGCGGTGGCGTCGAAATTGCTACCTGCCAGGGCGCGGATCATCCCGATGCGGGCGAGCCAGGAGAGAAGCGGGGTGCCGCCGTCGCCGTCGGGGCAAGGTCCGCGTTCGGCGAGGATCTCATCGAGCTTCGCGCGAATGGCCGGCTTTGTGTCCCCTACCACTTTGGTGGTGATTTTATCCAGGCGCTGCTTGAGACAATCGGGCGGAAGCGGATCCACGAGGACGAAACCGCCGATCTCCGCGGGGTGCTCCCTCGCCATCACAAGCAGTTGCAGGGCGCCGAGCCCATGCCCCACGGCGAGGTAAGGCGGCGCTTCGCCGGAGGCCACGAGCACCCGATGCAATTCGCGGGCGGAGGCGGTGATGCTGCGATCTTCCGGGCCGGGATCGCTCCAACCAAGACCCGCACGGTCAATGGCGCAACTGCGCAAGCGGCCGCCCAGCGCCTTTTGCACTCCCCGCCAGACGAGACCCTGATCCGAGATGTCGGCGTTGAAGACAACCAGCGGCCCGGCGCCACGTTCCCCTTCGCAATAAATATGGATGCGGCGGCCGCCGAGATCCACGAGCTTGCCGGGCGGGGGGTACGCCCGCATATCGGCCGCCTCGCCCGCCGATTGCAGGATCCACCCGCCCATGGGAATCGCGAAGATGAGCGCAACCTGGACGTAGACAACCAGACGAAGCCAGCGGGGAATGGAGGCGAACATGAGTAGAGACTTCTATTGTCGCAGGGTGCGGCGTTCGAGCGCCTGGGCTCACACTCCCTGGGCGGGGCTATTCCTGAAATGAGAGACCGCTTACTGTACCTGCCGGATGACCGTGCGGACAATGCCCTGGATGCGAAGGTCCGCCCTCGGAAGCAGTTCAGGGAAGTCCGGGTTTTCCGCCCGCAGGAACCACGAATTGTCCACGCGCACGAGGCGTTTCAGCGTGCTTTCGCCGTCGATCAGCGCGACCACGATCTGATTGCTCCGTGGGTTGGCGGCCGGTTCCGCCACGACGAGATCCCCATCGAGAATGCCCGCATCGCGCATCGACTCGCCCCGGACGCGGAGGGCGAAACAGCCGTGGCCCGGTTTGAAGCCGAGCGTCTTTTCGTCCACGGAGACGCAGGCGTCTGGTCGCTGCTGCACGAGTTCCTGGGGTGAACCGGCGGGAATGGTTCCGAACAAGGGCAGATCCGCCACGGGCAGGCGCAACTCATGCATCGGCCCAGCGAGATCGATCTGCCGGGAACCGCGCTCACCTCGCCGGATGACGCCCTTCGCTTCGAGCGCCTGCAAATGCCCGACGATTCCATTGGGGCTGCGAATGCCGAAGTGGCGCTGCATCTCCGGAATCGACGGCGAACATCCGTTCTCCGCGCGGAATTCCATGATGTAATTCAAGATGTCCTGTTGACGTTCGGTGAGCATCTTTACACTAGAAACTTTTACAGGTCGGAGGGCGCATGTCAAGTCCAATGTTGCCGCTCGGCGGGGAAAGCGATTCTTCGTTTCGTTCGCGGCTGGCCCGCGAGTTGAAGACGCTGGCGGCACGGGGCGTTTTTCTGGGCGGGAGTTCGTGGAAATACCCCGGCTGGCTGGGCCAGATCTATACGGAATCCCGCTACGAGACGCGCGGCAAGTTTTCCCGGAAGAAGTTCGAGGCGGAGTGCCTGGCCGAGTACGCCGAGGTATTTCCGGCGGTGGGCGCAGATTTTTCTTTCTATATCTTCCCTTCCCCGGAGCAATGGGCCAGACTCTTCCTGGCGGACCCGAAGCTCATTTTCGGCCTGAAAGCGCCGGAGGCGGTGACCGTGAAGCGGTGGCCGAGCCACGCCCGCTACGGCGCTCGCGGTGGAACGGGCAACGAACAGTTTCTCGATGCCGGGTTGATCACGAATGCGTTTCTCGAACCGCTCGCGCCGTATCTGGCGCAGGTGGGCGTGGTGATGTTCGAGTTCGGGACGTTCGCCAAGAGCGACTTCGCGGAGC
>JADYZL010000006.1 GCA_020853155.1 Bryobacterales bacterium | reverse complement strand
CGACGCATCCGCACCAACTGGCGCTTGCGGTGATCATGTACAGCCCTTGGCAGTTCGTCTTTTGGTATGACAAACCCTCCGATTTCCAGAATGAACCGGAGATGAAGTTCTTCGAGCAACTCCCCACCGTCTGGGACGATACCCGCGTCGTCAAGGGCGAGATCGGCAAGTACATCAGCATCGCCCGGCGCAAGGGAAACGATTGGTGGCTGGCAACCGCCAATAACACGGAGGCTCGCAATCTTGAAGTACCACTTGCCTTTCTTGATGCTAAACAGCGCTATGTAATGGACTTATACGAGGAGCCAAGCCCTCGGAACGCCCACGCGAAAATGTCTTCGCGCACCAAAGTGGCGGTGAGTTCGTGCCTGCTCGATAGCACCGTACCCCTCAAGCTTTCTCTCCCGGCGAGCGGCGGCCATGCGGCGGTCTTCCGGCCCGTGACCGCGAACGTTTCGGGATTACCCGCGCCCTGCGAAGGCTTGGACGGCGGCCGCTAAGAATCCCGGCGCGCCCATTCGGCGAAGCGCTCCATTTGCGATCAGTAGCGCCCGGCGAGGTCCTGGAAAGCCGCGATGGCCAGGCGATGTTGCAAGTCTGCTTCGAGCGCCACAGCTTTGGCCTGGGCAAGTTGCCACTCCGCCTCCGCAACCGCGCTCGGCCTTACGAGGCCGGCCTCCAATTGATTGCGGGCGAGACGCAGGAGTTCTCCGCGGATGGCCGCCGCTTCGTCGCTGATCGCGCGCATCGCGCCGGCCCTTTCCACCTTGCGGGCGGCAGTCTCCAGGTCGATCCTCACTCGCTCCCGGGTATCGCGCAGATTTACCTCGGCGAGCTCAACCTGAATCCGGCGTTGCCTGAGATCCGCGCGGCGCTTCCCAAACCCGAAGATTTCGACGTCCATCTGCAACCCGAGAACACCATTATTTCCAGGCAGAAGCGGCACGCCGTTCTGATAGATATGCTGCGCGAAGAATCCAAGATCCGGGATGTATTCGGCCCGGGCTGCGCCGGCCGCCGCCTGAGCCATCTGGAGCTCATGACGCGCTTTCCCGGTTTCCGGAGCGGCGACCGACATCGCTTCCAGCGATTCGGGCGTCGCATCAATCTTCACATCGTCACCGGCCGGCGCGATCAGTTTGAGGCTTACCCTCCGGTCCAGCCCCACAAGATTGTTGAGTTCCGCGCGGAGATCGAGGATCGACTGATCGGCAGTCAGGACGGCTTGACGCGCCTCCAGCAATTGAACGGCTTCTTGCATTCGCGCCACATCGAGAGATACTCCGGCGACGACATCCTGATCGACTTCGCGATGCCTCAACTCACGGGAGGTCACCGACTCTGTGAAAGCTTGGCGCCGGGCTTCCGCGATGAGGATTCCGAAATAGACCTCCTTCACTTTCAGAGCCACGCGGCTACGCGCGCGCGCGGCTTCCGCCGCGGAAATTGCTTGGTCTTCCCTGGCTGCCTGCTCCCCCTTCCGGATTTTTACCCACTGTGTAATGGGTTGTCGCACTGTCGTTTGCGACAGAAAGAAATTGGCGTTTCCGAGAGGTATCCCTATCGGCGAGAGCGGAAACTGCCCGAGCCCTGGAACTTCTCCCAATGAACCCGCCGGAACGGTCAGATTCTGCCGGTTGACCGTGTGCAGCAGGTTTGACTGATTGTCAAAATGAGGAAAATAGTTCGAACGTGCCTTGCTCACCCTCGTGGCCCGCTCCTCCACCCGCATTTCCGCCATGCGAAGTTTGGCGTTCTGGCGCAATGCCATGGCCACGGCCTGGTCCACGGTGAGTTCTCGTACCCCCTCACCCTCGGGCGCCGGCTGCACCGTATTCTGGGAAAGCACCTTCAGCGGCATGAGGAGAATCGAAGCCGCCAGCAGCAAGCCAAGCATTGGCGACACGGGTATGGCGCGATGGCCCGAACCCATCGCCTCCCGCTGGCTTCTCCGCCGTTCCACGAGCACATACAGCACCGGCGCCAAGCCCAGCGTGAAGAACATGGAGAAGATCAACCCCACGGCGATCACGCTTGCAAGAGGCGACCACAGCGACGAGCCGGAAAGAATCATCGGCGTTACTCCCACCGCGGCAGCCATCGTTGTCAGGAAGATTGGCCGCAGCCTCCGTTCCCCGGCTTCGCGTGCCGCCGATTCCAGATCAGCGCCGTTCGCCAGATGTACATGAATTTCCTCCACAAGAATGATCGCGTTCCGCACCACAATGCCCGATAGACTGACGATACCCATGAAGGCTGTGAATCCGAACGGATTCCCGGTTAGGATGAGGCCCAGCGCCGCGCCTGGCAGCGCCAGTGGGATCGACGTCATCACCACGAGCGGTTCGGAAACCGTGCGGAACTGAAGCAGGAGAATCAGAAAGATCGCCACGATGCTGATCATCAAGGCATGGATCATCTCGGCAAATGTGTCCTGCTGGTTTTCGAGTTCCCCCCCATACTGGATGGCATATCCATCGGGCAGCGGCAGAGCATCGATGCGTCGCCGGGCGTCGGAGAGCAACTTACTTGCCCAGACGCCCTCGCGGGCAAATGCGCGCACCGTCACGGTGCGAACCCCGTTTCGGCGCACGATGCGGCTATGCTCCCAGACCGGCTGCAAACTGGCGATGCTATCGAGAGGAACGCGCGCGCCCGTAAGCCTCGAAGTGATGTAGGCGTCGCTCACATTCTCAAATCGCGTCCTGCGCGATTCCTCCAAGCGCAGCACGACATCCACATCGCGGTCTCCCTCCCAATACGTAGTAACCGGCGCACCCTCGAACGCCCCGGCCAGTTGCCGTGCGATGGAATCATTGCTGATGCCGAGCCGGTTGGCGATTTCCTCTTTTACATCCACGCGCAATTGCATCGCGTCGTTGCGGTAATCGTTGTGAACATATATCGAGCCTTCCTGATCGCGAAGAATGGACTCCACACGCACTGCCAACCCCTTCAACTCTTCGATTCCGGAACCAGAAATTCGTACCTCGATGGGAGCCTCCATGATGTTTCCCTGCTGCAACTGCTTCACCATCACGAGCGCACCGGGCACGGCCGCGGGCATCGATTCCCGCATAGCGGCCACAATCCCCGCAGTCTCCTCTTCGCTCACCGTATTCACCAGGATCTGTCCGTAATTGCGGGTGTTCGGCTGGGGGTTCACGTTGTAATAGAATCGGGGCGCGCTAAAACCTGTAAAGGTTGTCGCGTCTCTCACGCCGGGGTTCCGGGCCAGCAACTCCTCCAATTTCTTCATTGCCGCCTCGGTGGCCTCGAGGCGAGTGCCCTCCGGCATCCACAGGTCCACGACAAACTGGTTCCGCTCGGCCAAGGGGAAGAATTGTTCCGGCACGAAGCGCAGCAGCACAAACCCGCCACACACCGCTCCAACGCCTAGCAGCACCGCCAACAGCTTGTGGCCCATCGCGAAGACAATCATTCTGCCGTAGCCGGCCTGCATGACATCCAGCGGGGAAAAAATCCGGGAGCGCGGCCGCTCGCCGGCGCCGGTCCCTTCCTCTTCCGCGCGCAGACCCTGGTGGATGAATCGGCGGCAGAGCAGTGGCGTCAGCAACATCGCCACCAGGAACGAGCAACAGAGCGCGATCGACACGGCATAGGGAAGCGCGCTGATAAACTCTCCCACGGCACCGCTCAAAAGCAGCAATGGCAGAAATGCCGCGATGATCGTCAGCGTGGCCGTCAGAACCGGCACGGCCAATTGCGATGCGCAACGCCCGGCTGCTTCATCGATCCCCAGGCCCTGGTCCAGCAATGCCACGTAGTTGTCGGCGATCACAATGGCATCATCCACCACCATTCCCAGCACAACAATCAGGGCGGCAATGGAAACCTGATGCAACTCGATTCCGAAGGCATTCATGGTGGCGAAGGTGACCGCAACGGATAAAGGAATCGCAATAGCGGCGATCATGGCCACGCGAAAGGGCAGCAGCAGAACCGTCACCAGAATCACCGCCGTAAGCGCGATTCCAAACTCATGGAAGAACGAACCGATCCGTTGATGCACCACTTCGGGCTGATCGGCGACCAGATCCACGTACAGATCCGGTGGCGCCTGCGAGCGAAACGTGGCCAGCCTGGCGCGCAACTCATCGCCGAACGCAACGATATTGTGGCCTTCCTGCATCTCCACGGAGAGCATCACCGCTCGTTCGCCCTTGTATCGGACCCGCGCTTCGGGATCTTTATAACCCCTTGTCACCTCCGCCAGATCCCCAATATAGACGGGCTGTCCGGAGGGAGATACATCGATCATCACGCGACGGATTTGGCTCTCGGTCTGAAACAGGCCGGTCGTTTGCAAAGGCACTCGGGCTTTCGGCGTATCGATTGTGCCGGCGAACTCCACCGAATTCCTGCCGCGCAGCGCGCCGATGATATTCATCGGATTCACCGCATATTGCGAGAGGCGTTCAAGGCTGCTCGATATGAGGATCTCTTCCTGCTGTTCTCCGTATCGCCGGACCCTGGTTACAGCGCGGCTCTTGCGGAACTCACTCTCAATCCGCTCCGCGTACTCTTTTAGTTCTCTGTAGTCGAACTTCTCGCCATGCACGGCAATCAGCACTGCCACCGTATCGCCAAAATCGGAGTCCACCACGGGGCCGCGTACACCCTGTGGCAGTTCCGTCGCAGCCAGCACATTCAAATCTTGCCGCAGCTTGGACCAAACTACATCCGGGGCCCTTACGTTGTCTTCAAGTTCCACATTGACCACGACAGCGCCCGTCCGGCTGGTCGAAAACGTCTTGGCTTTACGAACTTCCGGCACACGAAACAGGTGTTCCTCAATCTTGGCGGTGACCTGGCTCTCCACTTGTTCCGCCGTGGCTCCCGGGTAGAACGCCGCCACAATCCCAGTGCGAATCGTAATCTTCGGATCTTCCCGGCGCGGCATCGTAAACAGCGCATACAACCCCACGCCCATGGCCATCAGCACCAGGGTGTAGGTGACGACCGGATAACGTAGCGAGGCGCGTATGGGGTTCATGGCTTCTCCTCTTCCAACTGAACGGAAGAACCTTCCCGCACCCGGGTCTGGCCAGCCACCACAATTTGTTCCTCTCCGGTCAGGCCGCTCAGAATTTCCACCTCTGAACCAGAGGACGCCCCCGTTTCCACACGCTTGCGGTAGACACGCATTTGATCCGGATAGTAGACGAAAACGTAGGTGGCGCCTTGCGGATCCCTCACGATCGCATCCGGTGGCAATGTCAGGATAGAGACCGGTTGGTCCCCCGTGATGACCGCTTCGGCAATCATTCCGGCCCGCATCATCGTCTCCGGATTCGCCGCGCTGATCTTGACCGGGTAGGTGCGGGAGGTCGGTTCCGCGGAGACCCCCACCAGCTCCACGGTTCCCGGAAAGACTTGGCTACCTAGCGCCGGGATCGTGATTCGCGCGGCCTGCCCTGCCCGGACCAATCCGATGGACGATTCCGGAATTCCCACACGCACCTTCACGGGGTGAAGATTCAGCACGGATACCAAAGGTTGTCCCGCTGCCACCACCTCCCCGGCATCGACGCGGCGCATCCCGATGTAGCCGCCGATCGGAGATCGAAGCATCGTATCATCAAGGCGCTTCCTGCTTGCCGCCATCTGCGCCCGCGCCTGCCGCAGCAAACCCGCTGACGCCGCCTTATCCTCCTGCCTCGCGCCTTCCCTGGCCATTTCATACCGCTCCGTTGCCGCCTTCCATGCCGCTTCCACTTTCCGGAAATCATTCTCAGGAAGGCTCTTCTTTTCGAAAAGGGTCTTCATCCGGTTGTACTCATCGTTCCAGCGTTCGAAATCGATCCGAGCCTGTTCCCGCTCCTGCCGCCTCGGGCCTTCCTTCGCCTTCTCAAGCGTTGCCAGAGCAGCCGCTTCCTGGCCCGAGGCGGCCTCAAGCGCATACTCATAGTCCGTCCGCTCGAGTTCCACCAGAATCTGGCCCTGGTTTACCCTTTGCCCCTCCTCAACCAGAACGCGCTCCACTCTCCCGGCAATCGGAAACGAAAGATTCCGTGTACTATCTGCTTCCACGGAACCGCTGACTCTCACCTGCCCGGGATGCTCCACACGCTGCGCCTTCCGCACGCGGACAGGCACGTGATCCTGCGAGGACCGATCTGCGGGAGCCTCTGCCTGCCGGCCGCAACCCAGCAGAAACAGGGCAACCAACGCCGGAGGAAAAATTCGAAACAGGAGAGAAGAGCACCGGAATCGGGGAACTCGAAAAGGGCACATGCGCCAAGCTCCTTAAACGTCTACTTTGTTCAAAATACACCGAAGCCGCATCCCAAGCCCACGGATTGGCTGAGCTGGGAGTCGCCCCTTCTTGCATGCGGAATCAAATGTTTTCCGATAGACATTGGGATCTATCTGCTTACCTGAGGCATCCAAGCGCTTAAGGCGAGTTCACTGACCATGTCCAAGATTCTGACGGAAGTTCTGAACGCGAATGCGGCGTATGCCGCCGATTTCGGCGACAAATCGAAGTTGCCGATGCCCCCGGGCCGCCGCTTCGCGGTGCTGACCTGCATGGACGCACGGCTTGACCCGGCGAAGTTCGCCGGATTATCCGAGGGCGATGCGCATGTGATCCGCAACGCCGGCGGGCGGGCGAGTGACGACGCCATCCGCTCCCTGGTGATTTCCCACAAACTGCTCGGGACCAACGAATGGTTCGTCGTCCACCATACCGATTGCGGCATGCTTACGTTCACGAACGAGGTCATTCGGGACTTGCTCTCCAAGAGCCTTGAAACGGCCAGCATCGGTCCGGACGGGTGGAAGGATACAGGCAAGGGCCCAGGGTCCGCGGAAGGGGAGTATGTCGAATGGCTGGCCTTCTCCGATAACGCGAAGAGTGTGCTCGAAGACGTTCAGCGCATCAAGGCGCACCCGCTCGTGAACAAGAGCATTCCGGTCTACGGCTACATCTACGACGTTTCAAGCGGCAAATTGATTGAGGTGCCCGCGGCGACGGCGGCGGGTGCTGTCTAAGCCTCTACTCACGCAAGATGGATTCCTCATTCCGGCCCAGGTCTCGTCTTCAGACAAGGCTTGGGCCGTTTCGTATGGCAACGCCCGTCGCGCGACCCTTTGCGTGCTTACGCCCACGGAATGCGGCTTCCAGGGTGGCGTCGCCATAGCCAATCCTGTTATGCTTCCCAGCCAGCGGTTCCAGTTCCACCGCGACGAATGGCGTTCCAGGGATTCGGAGGATTGTGATGCGAGCGTTGGTGTTGCTATTAGCATGTTTCGT
>JADYZL010000005.1 GCA_020853155.1 Bryobacterales bacterium | reverse complement strand
TTTGCTACGCGCTTCTTTCCGCCTTCCCCTCGCGGTTCGGCGTTGCGTTTCGCTACGGTTGGCGTCATCTCCTCCGGTTGGCTCCTTTCAGCCAACTCGATCCTGCCCATGCTGGGCACACCCAGCCACGAGCGTAAGCTCGCGGGCAAGCCTCTTCCATCAATTGGGAACCCCGGCAGGGGTGACATGAACAGCCACACGCAATGGCAACGCCCACGCCGCGAGCAAGACCGCCCCTCCGGACAGACACCGAACTCAGCACACCTTCGACCCTCGGTGGACATTGCATTGGCTTGCAGCGGAGAGCCCGCCGCGCGGCATGAGCCATCCGGGTGTGTGAATACCCGGGTTCCTCTCCCCGATTCATTCCGAAAGACTCATGCATCGTCCCCGAAAACAGAAACCCCGCGTCTCTTGCCTACCGTTTTGCGCGGTGCAGGCGGGCTTCGAGCGGCGCGGAAGTACAGAGCAAGGTGTCGCCGATTTTACATTTAAGGCCCTGGACACAATAGTCCATTTATCTGAGAATTGAGCCATCGGCGGCGGCGTCAATATGAACGCAGTGGGTGGGCGTTGCGAGCCACCTCCAAGGGACATGGCGGACGCAAGTCGCGAGGGTGCGCCATCCCAATCACTCTTCTCCGGGGGAAAGGAGCAAAGTGCCATGAATACGTCTTCGGAGTCGCTGCGAGGCGCGGTTCGCCGCGTGGTGACGGATACGCAACAGAGCGACGGGCGAACGCGGCGAGAGGAATTGACACTGGACGTAAGTGGACGCACTGTCAGCACAACGATTCGCTACGAGGATGGTAGCGAGCATACGTACAGCGCTCAGGAGGAACGAACGTCTGCCAGCCGGCCGAAGCTGGAACCGCTGGGAAGTGGTGGCTTTGTAAAGGTAGAGAATATTCGGCATCTAGATGCATGGGAGACTCCAGTGGGCGACTCTGTGGCATTTGGCACACACGGCGCCGCGCAGGCTCGGACTCTGTTCGATAAGGAGCAGCGTCCGATTGAGACAGTGTTTCTTAACTCGGAAGCCGAGGATATCTCAAGGCTATATTATCAATATGCTGATGATATAAACAGAATTGACATATTCGAATTGGGAGGGTTCCTGTACCGGGACCCCGATGGAATCCTCCGGATCAACGTACGCGACGATCACTCTGGCCCGATTGCACCAGAGGCCGAAGGCTTCCGGGTGACGCTGCTCCACGATGCAAATAATCGCTTGATTGAGGAAACGACCTCGTTTGGAGGTGTCCTGGGTTCAAGAATGACGTATTCAAGGAACGAACTTGGCGACATGATAACGTGCAAATCTCGGCTATTCCGGGATGAAGGCGCCGAACCGTCTGAACAAACGATTGTATTTGAATACAAGTACGACGACAAGGGGAACTGGGTTGAGAAGAAGTGCGTATCAACGCCCACGAGCGACGACACAATCAGCCGTAGGCAAATAGAATACTACGAATCTGACCCGCCTCGCCCTGACCTCTGACCACCGTTTGAGGGGATCGCTGAGCTTCTCCCGCGACAGACTCGCAGACGAATGGTTCCAGCATTTCGGTGATAGCATTTCGCTGACAGTCACCACTTCACTGTGCGCTAACACACTGATTCCAAATAACCGCATCAACTTCTGGCGGAATCAGTGTATGCCAAGGACAGACTCGGCAACCAAAGTCATACACCGTCTTGGAAACCTCGCATTCGCCAACTTGGCTCTATTTCCAGCCATCGGTACCGTTCCGGTTCCCGAACCCGCGCGAAAAGCCCGCAGGGCGGCATGAGCCAACGTGGCCCATAAGCGCCCCGGCAAGACAGCCCCGAAAGAAACAGTCTCGCGTAGCGAGCCCATGGAGCGACCGCCCGTTTGCGGGCGCGATTCCCCGGCGGCCACGCCCAGAGCATCCTGGTTTGCGGCCATTGCCCGTTCGCCTTTGAATTCATTCCGATTAACGATCCCTGTCCGGCCAGAGATCGAAGCTTACTCTCGGCGACGGAGCGCTTAGGAACGTGACTCCCAAATTCCTACTGCTCTGAAAGCGCGCCTTGGGCCGGAGGGCTCTCCCCCGGAGCAGACCCTGAATGGTTGCAGGATGATGCGCGGCAGGGGCTAATATGACTCGGTGCGTTATGGGCAACCCCGCTCAAGCTGGGCTTTCGGCCATCTTGACTTCACCGCTCGATCCGTGGTTTAATGCCGTAGCCACTAACCCCAACGACGGAGATATAGTCGATGACCGTCAACTTCATCGTCCCGATACTGATCTTCCTGCTGGCAATCCCCTTGCTCTTCGATAAGATCCCACGTAACCGGTGGTACGGATTCAGAACTCCCACGTCGATGTCTTCCGATCAAGCGTGGTACTACTCGAACAAAGTCGCCGCGAAGGGAATGTGTGTTGCAGCGGCGATCTGGATGGTGGCTTCTCTCGTTCTTTCGCAACGGATGGCCGATAAGCAGCAAGCGTCCATGATGGGCCTTCTGTTTGGCCCCTTCTGCCTCGTGGTGGTAGTGATCGTGACGCAGGTGATCGCCACCCGGCACTCACGCGGCTGAGCCACCTTCGAAGAATACGAAGCCCACGAACTCCCGCCACTCCGGCCAGAAAACAGCCTCGCGAGAGCGAGTCCACGGAGCGACCGCCCGTTTGCGGGCGCGA
>JADYZL010000004.1 GCA_020853155.1 Bryobacterales bacterium | reverse complement strand
TGGAGAATTCTATGAATGTTTCCCTCACCCCCGAGTTGGAGGAGTTTGTTGCCGCTAAGGTCCAAACGGGCCGGTACACCTCCGCCAGTGAAGTCGTTCGGGAGGCGCTCCGCCTCTTGGAGGAACACGAACAGGCCCGTGGCGCTCAACTGGGCGAGTTCAACAAGGAACTCGGCCGCCGCATGGCGGCGCTCGACCGTGGCGAACGCGCGAACACCAGCGAAGTCCGCAGCCGGTTGCGGCGCAAGTCTGAAGATCTCAGACGGAAACAGGCGTGAGCGACTATGTTCTCAGTTCTGATGCGGCCTCCGATCTCAACGGCATCTGGGACTATATCGCCGCTGACAGCGTAGACGCCGCAGATCGAATGGTGGAAACGCTCTTCGATGCGTTTGAAGCACTTGCAAAAATGCCGGGGATGGGGCACCGGCGGGAAGACCTCACGACGTATCCCGTTCGGTTCTGGCCAGTCGGATCATACCTTGTGATCTACCGGACCGAGCGTTCCTTCATCGAGATTGCTGCCGTAGCGCATGGCTCCCGTGACATTCCCACTTTTCTGCAACATCGGACAACTTGAGCCGTTGAGAACCGGGAAGATTCCCCTTGCCGTTGGCGTGATTGGCTTTCAGCGGGCTGGAGGGTTGTTTTCGGGACGTTTTGCGTAGGTGAGCGCGGGACGGATGTCTCGTCGGCGAACGGGCAATGGGTGTAGACCGAGGATGGAGCGGGCGTGGCCGCGCCGGAGTCTCACCTGCAAACGGGCAGGTACTCCATGGACTCGCTGCGCGAGGCGGTTTCTTTCTTGGCTGCAAGGCCTACTTGTGCGTCCGGTTGATTGTAGCGGCGGTGGGGGCGGATTTGGCCTTTGCGGGGGTAGCGGACCGGTGCGGGTATGCTTCCCCGATGGTGCAAGTGACGGATGGCGTTAGGATTGTGCGATTCCGGGGTGGAAGCGAATTTTTCTTCGCTGGCTGTGATCGCGATTCAGACGGCTGCGCGAGGCAGCGTAGATCGGAGCGGCCTGACTCGCATTGGAGCTTCAAGAATCCTCTTCAGTCGGCAAGGGATCGGCGGCCTCGGGACCTTCCAGGCGCTGCTCGGAAGAAGGCATCATACGGCTGGAATTTCTGGCTGAAGCTGCGTAACCGATGTAGAATCAGCGTGTTCACATAAAGTGGAAGCGATGCCTGTCACCGAATTCTAACCGCTGAGATCGAGGTGTGGCGTGCCTGTTTCCATGCCACAATGCGCGCGAGCACTCGACCAGGGGTAATCCAGCACCGATTCCGCCAAGCGGGCGCGAACCGGGTTGAACTCCACGTAACGCATGGCGTAGGCGGCGTGCGCCGGGTCGAGCGGACAGGAAAAGTATCTGTTCTGCCAGACGTGCCCACGCCGGCGCAGACGGATGTTGAGCCACCGCGAGTAGGACTGGTGGGTGTTGCGCATGGCGATGGCCATGGAGTCCGGTCGCAAGGGAACAGCGATGAGGTGGATATGGTTGGACATCAAGCAAAAGCCGAGGATTTCGAGTTGTGCCTCGGAGGAATATCGAGCGAGGAGGCCCAAGTAAGTGGAACGGTCCTCGTGGTCGAAGAAGACGTCACGGCGGAAATTGCCGCGCTGGGTGATGTGGTGTGGGCAGCCCACGGCTACCACGCGCTGGAGTTGTGCCATCGGGAGTATAGTGGCGGGAAGTGAGGAAAGTTCTCACTCGAAATGGGAATTGAATTGCCTGATGGCGAATTTGGCGCATAACCGGCGTGGAATCCGTCTGTTAGGGTAAGGTGAAAGCGGTGACTGTCACCGATTTCGAGCCAGAAGAAAAGAACGGCGGACCTGAAGATTTCGGTTGACTAGGGACAGCCGTCTCATGGAAGGCTCGTAATCTGGTTCCGGAACCTGTGTACGTACACATAACCGGAAGAACTGGATCCAACTCGGCGACCAGCAAGCGGGCCCTCGCGTCGCCTCCATCCTCAGCATCGCCGAAACCGACGAAAGGCAAGGGATGCCCCTGCGGGTCGACGTCCTCAACGTGCTGCTCGGCGTAACCAGCCGCGACGGAACCGAAGTCCCGAAAAAGGGCCGGCCTCACTTTGTGAAGAGAAGGGCCGGCCCCACCGTCAAAGCAATCCCGGGAATTCGCCGTGGGCTTCGCAAGACCTTGCGTGCTAGAAATCCAGCCGAAGCCCAACGCGGGTCGTCCGCCCACCCGCACCTTCGAGCCCCTGAGTCGCATTGATGCGGCCAACTGAGCCGCTGGAGAGAACGGCGTCTGGAGCGGCAAAGTTCGCGCGATTCAGCAAGTTAGTAAATGTTCCCTCCATTCTCAGCCGAAATCGCTCTGAAAGATGGAACTGCTTGTACAAGCCCAGGTTCATGGATTGTGTTCCCGGACCGCGCAGAATGTTCACACCCGAGTTACCGAAACGGCCGATGCCGGTTGCTGGTATTACGAACGCCGACGGGTCGAACCAACGCCCATTCGTCGGGTCGCTCACGGAGCCCTCCGCGATGCGGTCCGGGCGACCGCTGCTCGCTCCGATGTTG
Organism: Bryobacterales bacterium; assembly: GCA_020853155.1. GTDB lineage: Bacteria > Acidobacteriota > Terriglobia > Bryobacterales > Bryobacteraceae > JACTMJ01. Next base: position 5,324 of record JADYZL010000004.1, on the reverse strand, counting down.
GCGGGATCCCGGCCGGCAAAGGTCGGGGTGAAGTACGGGCCGGTTTGGAGCAAGGCGAAGGTCGAAAGGGACCATCCTCCCGCAATCCATTCCGCCAAACCGCTCTGGACGAACTTCCTGCCCTTTCCGAACGGCAGGTCATAGATGGCATTCAGGACGAAACGGTGGCGTCGGGTATATTGGTAGTCGGCCCATTCGGAGTCACGGTCGTATTGGTTCTGGAGTCCGCCAACCACCTCCCCTTCGCCGTGGATATCCGTGAGGTTCTTGGCCCAGATATAACTCGTCTGGTATTGCAGGCCGCTCTTGAACTTCCGCTCGACACTCGCAGTAAGCCCGTTGTAATAGGCGTTCCCCATATTTGATCGCCAATTGACACTGGAAAGCTGCGGGTACATCCGGCGCGAAGTGCTGAAGGGGGTCAGGCTAGGTTGAACCTGGTTCAAGTTTTGGCTCATTCCCATTTGGTGGGTCTTGCTGCCCTGGTAGCTGAGCCGGACGCCCATATCGAAGATCTCTCTTTCGACAGTCAGGCTCCACTGCTGCACATAGGGCGTCTTCATATGAGGGTCGATGCCGCCCATGCTGGCAGCGCCGGCCTGGTTCATGTTGCTCGGGAACATCGCCGGCCACTGCCACGCCGGGACTCCGTTCGAAAAGCTATTTGGCGGCGCGTTCTCCGTGCCATTATAAGGGCCGCCCGTGAGCGTGCGCCAAAGCGAAGCCGTAAATGAATCGTAGAAAATCCCGTAGCCGCCGCGAAGCACTGTCTTATTGTCTTCGGTCAGCTTGTAAGCGAACCCGAAGCGCGGGGCGAAGTTGTTGGTGTCCGTGTAGGCGAGCGTGGAGGGCAGGCCCGCTTCCCTCGCCGTCACGATTGAGACCAGATTGTTCGACACAAATTGCGGGTACAACTGCTGAATGGATCGCTCATTCGGGACCACCATATTTCCGGTGAAGGGATTGAAGCTGTACATCAGGTCGCCGGAAGTATAAGGCGGGTTGACCTCGTAGCGCACCCCAAAATTCAGTGTCAAACGCGGATGGATCTTGTACTCGTCCGTAATAAAAAGGGACTTGTCGTAGTTCGTGCTTGTCACGTTCACGAACCCGGAAGCGGAGCGTGACGCAGAGAAGGGTACGCCGAGTAGCAAGTCAGCATAGCCATTCCCCGTAAAGGCGCCAGTGAAGTTCACGCTGCCATAGGCGCGCGACGGAGAAACAGCAAAGTTCTCGCCCCTGTTGTGCCACAACTCGCCGCCAAATTTGATTGTGTGGCGGCCAATGATCCACGAGACATTGTCCTGCCACTGGAAAATCATCTCGTCTCCACGCTGCACATCGAGTTGGCTGACGCCTTGGAAGCCCGTGATGCCGATGATCGGCAGTGCTGCCACGTCCGGCAGTTCCGATGGCAGATTCGTCAGGCCGAGTTCCTGCACGACGCTGCGTCCCATCACGGGCCCGCTGAATGGGTTATAGCCGCGAGTCCATCCGAATCGGAATTCGTTGATCAGATTCGGGCGGAAGATGTGCGTGTCGGAGATCACCAGATTCCTCGCCTGACGACGTTGTAACCGGAGGCCGATCGTGGGCAGGTTTCCATCCAGCACGTTGTTGGGCGCTCGCATCATGCTGAACCGCCCGTAAAGCGAGTTTACAGAAGACAATTGGTGGTCAAGCCGCAAGTCAACCTGCTCTTTGCGCTGGTTCTGCTTTACGAAGTCGTTATAGTTGAGCGCGACAGACTCCGGATCGCCGAAGTTCGCCCTCGGGAAGAAGCGCTCCTGCAACCTGAGTGCCGAGGCGTTCAGGCGGCTGGCGGGAATCACTGCGCCCGGAAACGGACTGCGGCTGCTGGGATCCGTGATGACGAGAGCATGCCCCCTCGAATCTTTCAGTTGGGAAAAGTCTCCGGTCCGCACGCGGTCTGAAGGCAGGTTAAGGTTGAGTTGCGCCCCGGTACGCTGGTTGAATCCTTCCATGCCGGCTGAGAAGAAGGTCTTGTTTCGAACTACAGGGCCGGAAATCGTGAACCCGTAGTTGTTCATGACGGTGAAGTTCCTGCGCGCGGCGAAGAAGCTGCGGGCATTGAGTCCGGCGGTATTGTAGTATTCGTAGGCTGACCCGTGGAACTGGTTCTCGCCGCCTTTGGACACAACGTTCACATGGCCCGGCGCGGAGAACTCCGCCGAGTTACCCGACATGTCCACCTTGACTTCGCGAATGAAATCCATCGACGGGTTGGCAGGTCCCACCTGGTTGCCGTAGAGCGTCGAATTGGTTGTAATGCCGTCGACCGTGAAGTTGTTCATGGTATACCGCGTGCCGGCGAAGGAAATCGAGAAACTATTCAGCGTCGGCTGCGCGCCCGGAACCAGCGACATGAAAGCGAAAATATAGCTATCCCAGTTCCCTCGAAGATTCATCGGCGCCTGCAAGTATTGCTGGGCGGTCTTGATATCGGAAATAACAGCGGTTTCGGTGTTGATTAGCGGCGCCCCTGCCTCGACGGTGATGGAGGTGCTGACTTCTCCCACCTGAAGCCTGGCATCAACGAGGATCACGGCGTTGGCCGAGAGAACTAACCCTTCAGTCACGAACCTCTGGAAGCCCTCGAACTCCGCTCCGACCAGATAGGTGCCTGGCTGGAGGTAACCCACTTCGTAGGCGCCAATTTCGCTGGCCGTTGTCTCTTTTGAGATGTTGGTTCCCTGATTGGTGACCACTACTTTCGCGCCGGCAATTGGCGCTCCGCTGGGGTCAAGCACGCGGCCACGAATGGTGCCGAAAGTCGTTTGGCCCCAGGAGAGTGCCGTGCATAGCACCACGAGGCACAACGAGTACAAAAGTTTCATGGGATGAAAGACTCCTCCGTTCTTAGCAATCAGCTTCCGTGGAATCCCTCGTCAATGTAAAGTGATAGCATGAAAAGATACTGTGACGGCAGGTTAATTCACGTGAAACTGTGTTGCAGTGAAAAGGGTTACGAGTCTTGCAGCACCAAAGAGGCGACGTGGAATCCGAACTGGAAAGCGCGGCCGAGAGAGTTCTTTCCAGCCGGGTTTTGGTGCGCAGCGAGCAACTGAAGCAGTTGCTCGGATACTTGGTGAGTGCGGCTGCGCAGGGCGGGGAAACGGCCTTCACCGAGGTCGTGATTGGCGCCACGGTCTTCCGCCGCAGGAACTTCGACCCGCGCGTGGACACGATCGTCCGTGCCCAGATGCTTCGTCTGCGTCGAAAGCTTGACCAGTATTATGAGGACGAGGGGAAAGAGGAACCTCTTCGGATCTCCTTCCAGCGCAATAGTTATCGCCCCTTCCTCCACCCGAATCATACGCCAGTCGCAGAACAATCCGATTCCGATGAGCGCTTGTCCGTGGAAGCGGGCGCGATTGGGAAAAGCGCTCCGGCCTGGAAAACAGGCATTGCTGGAGCCCTTGCCGGCGCAGTGCTGGTGAGCATTGGCTTTCTTCTTTGGAGCCACTTCGCCGCGCTCGCCGTTCCTCGCCACCCGGCTTTAGCTCACCGCCTCTGGATAGATCTACCGGCTCGGCCGGTAACCGTCGTGTATCCCGGCTTCCTCTTCTTTCGCTCGAACGCGGGGATCGAACGGGATTTTGAACTGAATCTGTCCCAGGATCTCCCGAACGCACAAGGCCGCCTGAAGAGATGGCCTGTGGTGCCACAGTGGGATAATTGGGTTCCCTCGGCCGATGTGCATACCATCCTGGAACTGAAGACTCTTCTTTCCCAGTCGGGACAGAAGACCCAGATCCAGTCGGGAAGGACTCTCTCCTTGAGTGATTTGCGGGGGAGAAACACGGTGATCCTCGGAGCGCCGCGAGCGGTGCCCGCCTTAGCCGAATTTTTGAAACCTCTCCCATTCCATCTGTCGCCGGTCGCTCCCGGCGCCGCATGGCGAGGTTTTGAAGACGAGAGTTCCAAAGGCGGCGAGCCTGAGGTTTATGACGCCGGCGACCGCACGGAACTGGAGGAGTTCCATGAAACGTGGCCCGACTATGCACTCTTAACGCATGTCCGCCTGAAAGATGGAGGTGAAGTCTGGTCAATCTTCGGCAATCGCACCCAAACCGGCGACTTCGTGGTGGACAAACTGCTTGATCCGGAGTTCCTGAGGCATTTGGAAACGGCATACCCCGAGAGTGGCGCGAAGGACTACCAAGTCCTTCAGATTGTCTTCCGCGTTGATTACACCAACGGATTGCCGCATGGCGCCGCACCCATTTCGCACCGAATCCGCTAGCCCGTGTCGAAGCGGGCAGGGGATGGAATTCGGGGATGGGAATTCGGGGACAGGCGTCCAGGTGACTGTCACCGAATTCCCCGAATTCCGAATTGTTCGCGGGAATTATTCGCGGGGAAACGGTGGGATCGCCAACGGCGTCTGTGGGGAATGCGCTGCAAATTCAGACTTCATCCACCGTTTTCCCTTGCCGCGGCTCTCTTGCTCCTTGCACTTCCCATCTTTGCCCAGAGAGCTTCCATCGGCGTCGCAGGAGGCGTGAACGTGGGGGGTGACTTCCACGTTCGCGAGGGCAGTGTACTGGTCGGGGGGAATCCGCCGCGCACCTTTAGCAATTTCTACCAGGGCAGCTCCTATACGCCGAAAATCGGTCCGAAGGTGGAATTCATGTTCAACGAAGCATGGTCCGTCGAAAGTGCAATCCTCTTTCAGCAACCGGTCTACACAAGCCGTGCTGTGTACGATCCGCCATGGCAAATTTATCCGGACCGGCCGCCGCTCTCGGAGCAAACGGACCGCTACAACGAAGCTGTCTTTGAGATCCCGGTGCTGGCCAAGTATCGTGCGCCGGTCTGGACCCGGAGATTGGTGCTCGAGGTCGGCCCTTCGTTCCGTCCCTTTGGCGGATTCGACGGGCCCGGTCGCATCGGCATTACCGGTGGTGTAGGAATTGCATTTCACGCTGGCGCCATTCGCCTGCAGCCCACCGTTCGTTACACGCGCATGCAGGCCGGCGAGTCGCGTCACCCTACTTTCCGGCAGGACAATATCAGTCTGCTTCTCGTGGCCGATATCCCTTCCACCCGTCTGCCACGCGCTTCGCGGAACTCACCGCTCTCGGTAGGCTTCATCGGCGGTTCCACCTTCACCGGTGGCTTCCCGGCACGGGACGGTTATGCCGGGCGCGCCACGCGCATGGCCGGGATCGCCCTTGCTTACCAGCCCACGCGCAACTGGGCCGTGGAGGCGAATGTGCTCTATCATCCGCTCATCCTCAGCGAACGCGCACGCGCAACCGTCCTCACCTGGGAAATCCCCTTCCTGGCGAGATATCGCT
>JADYZL010000003.1 GCA_020853155.1 Bryobacterales bacterium | reverse complement strand
CGGGTGCGGATGTGTTGGTGACGCCCGTTGCGGTTCCCGTGGCTGAGGCCTGGCGAACCGAACTCGAGCGGCGGCGGGAGGAGGAACGCAAACGCCTTCATGAGGCGGCAGAAGCCGGCGCGGCGGCCTTGCCGTCCGAATGAGCGAGGCTGCCGGTATACAATACGAAGGATCGGCGCGCCGCCTCTCTGGCTTGCCGCCGCCTCCCCGATTCAGATCCGTATGAGACACGCTACCCGCCTCCCGAAGATATGTGTTGCCTTGGGGTTCCCTCAGGTGGAACAACTGCTGGAGATGGCGAAGCGGGAGATGGAGCATGGGTCCCAGTTTTTTGAGTTCCGGCTGGATTTTCTCGAAGAACCGTCCGCGGGCGTGGCCGCCATCCGCAAGTTTCTGAAGCAGCATCCCGAAACGAAGATCCTGGCCACGTGCCGCCGCCATCAGAACCACGGCCGGTTTAACGGGAGCATCGAGGAGCAGGTCGAGTTGCTGGAACAAGCCGCGGCGGCGGGCGCGATCGCGGTGGATGTCGAGATCGAAAGCGCGGAAGCCGCTCCTCAACTCGTGGACCGGCTGCGTAATTCGACGGACCTGATCGTTTCCTACCATAGCTTCAGCGGTACGCCGCCATTGCAGAAGTTGATGGTGCGCCTGCAGAAGATTCCCGCCGACGGCTACAAAGTGGTGACCACCGCGCGAAAGCCCACGGATCTGTTGCGTCTGTTGTCGCTCGCGTCGGAGAAGCCCGGCACGCCGCTCATTCTGTTGAGCATGGGCGAAATGGGGTTTCCGTCGAGGGTGATTTCCGTGAAGATGGGGTGCCTCTACACGTACGCCGCCCCAAACTCCGCCGGCGGAACCGCGCCCGGCCAGATTTGCTCACAGAAGATGCGCACGGTCTTCGGCGCGGAAAAGCTGCGCAAGGACGCGGGCATCTACGGGGTAATCGCGTCTCCCGTGCGGCACAGCCTCTCGCCGCAGATCCACAACCGGGCGTTCCAGTTCAAGCGGATTGGCGCGATCTATCTGCCGTTCCTGGTGCAGAACGGGCAACTCAAGGATTTCATGACGCTGGCGGACGGCCTTCCTCTGAAGGGGTTCAACGTCACCCTTCCGCACAAGCAGAAGATCATTCGCTACCTGGATGTGGTGGATCCGCTCGCGCGCCGTATTGGGGCGGTGAATACAGTCTGGAAGAAAGCCGGCAAATGGCGCGGAACAACGACGGATGTGGCCGGCACGCTGCGCCCGCTTGAGAACGTGCTGAAAGTGCGCAACGCGCGGGTGCTGGTGGCGGGGAGCGGGGGCGCCGCGCGGACGGCTGCATTCGCACTGGCGGACGCCGGGGCCAAGGTATCTCTCACAGGGCGGAACCTCGACAAAGTGCGAGCCCTCGCCAAGGCCGTGGCCGGGATGCCAATGACCCAGGAGGAAGCGGTGCGGGAATCCTTTGATGTGCTGGTCCACGCCACGCCGCTCGGAATGTATCCCAATCCGGAAGGCATCTACTTCCCGGATCGAATCCCGGCGGACATTGTCTTTGACATGGTGTATAACCCCAGGGAGACCGCGCTATTGAAGCGCGCCGCCGAGATGGGTAAGCACACCATCGACGGCCTGCAAATGTTCATCGAGCAGGCGGCGGAATCGTTCTCGATCTGGACGGGCGCCGCCGCCCCCCGGAAGACCATGCTCGATGCGGCGAGGGCGGCGCTGGAAGCCGATTACGCCCCGCCCGAGGCGATGGGAGCCGATAACCATGTCTAGCAAGCCAATTCGAAATGCGTACTCGCGCAGGGAATGGGCATCGCTCGCGGGCGCGATCGCGACGGTTGCCCCGCTGGCCGCCCAGGAAGCTCCCAATCCAGAGCGAGACATGCTGAAAAGGCATCTGGAGTCGAACGCGAGAGCCGCCTCGGCCTTGGAAGCCGTAGCCTTGACGCCCGCCGATGAACCCATCTTCGGGCTGGTGGTGAGATAGCGCGATGGCGGCATCCGGCGTGTTCTTCAAGTCGATCACGGAACTGAACCGGATGCTGGTGAATCGCGAGATCTCCAGCCGCGAACTCACGGAAGCGGTTCTCGACCGGCTGGAGACCCTCGGGCCCAAATACAACGCGTTCGCCACGCTCACGCGCAAATCGGCCATCGAGCAAGCGAAGAAGGCAGATGAGGAGTTGAAGCACAAGCGCTATCGAGGGCCCTTGCAGGGCATCCCATTTGGCGCGAAAGATCTGCTGGCCTACCCCGGTTACCCCACCACGTGGGGCGCGAAGCCATACGCCACACAGATCTTGGAGACCAAGGCGGCGGCGATTGAGAATCTTGAAGGCCGGGGAGCCGTGCTGGTGGGGAAACTGGCCATGGTGGAACTGGCCGGCGCGGGCGGATATGAGTACGCCGCGGCTTCGTTCACCGGGCCGGGCCGCAACCCCTGGAATCCGGAGTACTGGTCCGGCGGATCGTCGAGCGGCTCCGGCAGCGCGGTGGCTGCGGGCTTGGTTCCGTATGCGCTCGGCTCGGAGACCTGGGGATCCATCCTCACCCCGAGCGCATTCTGCGGGGTAACGGGCTTGCGGCCCACGTATGGCTACGTCAGCCGCTTCGGAGCGATGCCGGTGAGTTGGACGATGGATAAGATCGGCCCAATGTGCCGCACCGCGGAGGATTGCGGCCACGTGCTCCAGGCGATCT
>JADYZL010000002.1 GCA_020853155.1 Bryobacterales bacterium | reverse complement strand
CTCCGTCCAGAGAGATTCCAACTGCGTGAGCAGTTCCTCCGGTTGCACGATTTCGCGGACGGCGTTCATGGCCGCCTCCACGTGTGCCCATGACGGGCGAGCATGGCGTCGCTTTCCTTTGGCCCCCAAGTGCCCGCGTCGTAGTTGGGGAAATCGAATTTGGTTTCCAGCCAGTGATCGAGAACAGGCATCACGACCTGCCAACTGGCTTCCACCATGTCCTTCCGGATGAAGAGCGTGGGGTCCCCGCCCAGGGCATCCAGCAGCAGCGTTTCATAGGCTTCGGGCGTTCGCGTGCCGAAGCTGGTGCCGTAATTGAAATCCATGCCCACCGGACGCAACTGCATGCCGCTGCCGGGCCGTTTCGACTGGAACCGGAGCGAGATGCCTTCGTCCGGCTGAATGCGGAGAATCATCAGGTTGGGCGCGACGTCGTGATCGCCCGGAATGGCGGCGAACATGTTTTTCGGGGCCGCGCGGAATTGGATGGCAACATCCGTCACGCGCTTGGGAAGGCGCTTGCCGGTGCGGATATAGACGGGCACGCCACTCCAGCGCCAGTTATCCACGAAGAGGTTCACGGCGGCATAGGTCTTCGTCTGAGAGTCCGGATTCACGCCATGTTCCTGGCGGAAGCCCGGCAGATCTTCGCCGCCGACGCGGGCTGGCCCGTACTGGCCGCAGACGGAGTGCTCCGCGATCTCCTCCGGCTTGAAGATGCGGATGGAGCGGAGCAGCTTTGAGCGTTCGTCCCGGACCGGACCCGCGCCGAAGCGCGTGTAGGGCTCCATCATCACGGTGGCCATCACCTGCAACATGTGGTTCTGCACCATATCGCGTAGCGCGCCGGTTTCCTGATAGTAGGCGCCGCGGCCTTCCACGCCGATCGATTCGGCGGCCGTGATCTGGATATGGTCCACATAGCGCCGGTTCCAGAGCGGCTCAAAGATGCCGTTCGCGAAGCGGAACGCGAGGATGTTCTGGACGGTTTCCTTGCCGAGATAGTGATCGATGCGATAAATATCCGATTCGTCGAACGCGGCGTCGAGATGCCGCTCGAGTTCGCGGGCGGAATCGAGATCGTGGCCGATCGGCTTTTCCACCACCACGCGCCGCTGCGCGTTCCCCTTGTTGAGGCCGGTTTCCCGCAGCATGTCCACGGCGACGGGGTAGAAGCTGGGCTGCGTGGAGAGATAAAAGACGACTTCATGCGGCACTTCGCCCGCGAGCTCATCGATCCGCGCGCCGATCGCCTTATACAACGCGGGATCCTTCATATCCCCGGGGATGTAATGGATTCGCTTGGCGAAGCGCTGCCACTCCTCCTCCTCGACGGCCATATCCTTGAGGAATTCTCCCAATTCCTCCCGCTGCTTTTCGCGGAAGGATTCATCGGAAAACGCCGTGCGGGAATTGCCGATGATATAGAAGGAATTGGGCAGGCGCCCATCGTGAAAGAGCCGGTACAGGGCGGGAATCAGCTTGCGTTTCGTGAGGTCCCCACTCGCGCCGAAGATCACCAGAACGCTGGGAGGAATCTTCCGGGACCCTTGCAGCGCATCCGCGAACGGGTTTACATCCACCATATCCAAACGGTACCACGCAGGTTAAACGGAAGCCGCCATGTGCGGGCACTTTGCTATGGTGAGAGAAACCAGCTTCATGAAGGAAACGCCCATTCTGCCGGAGCACGAGTTCCCCGTTCGCACGGGCGAGAGCGAACCGCCGGAACCGCCTCCTCCGGTTTCCGAGGACTTGGGCGCAAGCGCCGTTTTGCGGCGCGCAGGCACCGTTATTCTTGCGCTGGCGAGTGTATCGTTCGCGGCCCTATTTGCGATTTGGTTCTTCGAGATCGATCTGCGAGACCCTTCCGATCGAGTGATCCGCGCGTATGCCACGGAGCACCGCCAGATCGATCTTCGCTTTCCGGGCGCGGGCTATCGCCCGTTCCGGACGATCCGCCCGCCGGATGAGGGCTACGACTTCACGGCGGCGGACCTGGCAGTCTATGAGGATGATCTGAAGAAGGAGATCCAGGAGGGAACCGGTGATTCGGAATCCCTATTCGCCATGGCGGAGATCTGCCTGGTTCGTTTGCAGCCGCTGCAGGCCATCGACATTCTGGAGCGGCTGCGGCTTTTCTCCCCGGAAGATCCGAAAATCCTCGGCGCTCTGGCCTATGGGAATTATCTGCTCTTCAAAAGCACCAAGGAAACGAAGGACCTGCTGAGGAGCGTCGACCTATTCGAAGCGGCGCTCAAGGAGGATCCGAGCGACCCCGTGCTGCTGTTCAATGCGGGGGCCGTGGCGCAGCACGCGAAGCTTCGAGAGCAGGCGAGGCAGCGGTATATCCGGTTTCTGGCGGTGGAGCCGGATACGGGCTGGGCCGCGGAGGTGAAAGTGCGGCTGCGTGAGCTGGAATCCGAGGCGCCGTAGCGAGGCGTGCTCCCTCCTTAGAACCTCACATCTGTAATGTTTTGGCTGCCGATACGGTGAGACGTCGCTATATCAGATAGATGCTTCGCTGTGAGGAGCGGACATCGAGATGACGCCTTGTGGCGTTCCAACGGGAGACGCTGGAGCAAACGCCTTTTGGCGGTACTGAGAGTAGATGTGATGCCGACTACCGCCCCCAGCCGCATTCCGTTAACGCCGCTGCGCTCGTCCGCGGGGTTGCCGCCTGGCGCCGCGCGTCACGTCACGCGGACGCCCTCGCCGTTCGGCCTTGAACGATCCTTTCGAGCGCATCTTGAGAATCTCACCGGGGAAACCTTTTTATCCTTCGCCCAGGTGCGGGATGCGATCTCGATCTGGGCGGCGGACGACCGGGGGATGCATTTCTTTGAAGCGGAGCTGTCTCTCTCGGCCATCCAGTCGATCTCCGGTGAATTGTTATCGCTTCTTTCGCGCCCGGAGAGCGACACGAGGCGAATTCAGTGGCTGAGCCGCAGCCTTTACCAGGCTCTGTTTCGGCCGATTTCCCGGATTCTCGACCCCTCCCGCAGTATTGCGATCCATTGTTCGGGAGATCTCCGCTGCGTACCCGTCGGCTTGCTGGAATCCGAGGACGGGCGATTGCTCGTGGAACAATTTTCCATTTGGAACGCGGCGAATTTCCCCTGGCAAGCGGAGAAGCGGAGGGCCGCGCCGATATCGCGCGACGCCCGTTTGTTGATTGTGGATGGGGCGGCCGGCGACGCCGCGGAAGCAGGCAGGATGCGTGCGTCCGGAAGGAACGATTGCGAATGCGCGGCCGCCGCGTTCGCGAACCACGACACGATCCACGGCGCATCCGCGACCCGCGAACAGGTCCAACAGTTCGCCTCCCAGGCGGATGTTCTGCATTGCAGGGCGTCGGTCTCGAACGGAGTGCATTGCCCGCCGCTGCATCTGGCGTTCGACGAAGCGGAACGCGCCGCCTTGCCGCTCTCCGGACACGCATTCCACGCCTTTCCGCACTGCGCGCTCGGCGTGCTGGATGTGGAATACGCCGGAAAAGAAACTGAAGAAACGGGGGAACGCTGGCAGCGTGTATGCAGCGCCCTTCACTATGCTGGCATTTCCAATGTCCTCATTCCCCAGTGGAATCTTCCCGCGGAAGCACGGCGCTTGTTCTTCGAAGCGTTTTACGGGGAGTTAGGCCGGGGCGCTTCCGTTCGGGATGCGCGCTGGCAGGCCTCGCTCCGGCTGCGCGATATTCCGAAGTGGCGGCACCCGCACCACTGGGCAGGCTTTACGCTCTCCGTCAGCCATCTGTAGCCCACGCCACACTCACTAGAATGCCGGCTGGAGTGCCCCTTCCGGCATGCTCTCCGCCACCTTCTCGACCTGAGCCCTGGGGATGCGGATACTTGCATCCACCTGGGATTCCGTAGCTTTGGTTTCCAGGCTGTCGTACACCTTCAGCAGGTCAAGGTTCTCATTCGAGGTGGTGAGCCGCGCCAGACCGGCCAAGCCCTTGAGGGCGGAAGCCAATTGTTCGGCGGAGGCGGGGGAATCCATGTCCGCGTGTGCGTGGATGACAATATCGTTACGCAGATCCACGGCGATTCTCGAACCCTGCATGCCATCGAGCAAACGAAGCAGGTTGGAAGCGTTGCCTTGCGCCGGCAGGTAAGCCCGCATTTCCGGGGTGAGCCCGCGCGTCATCATCCAGACGTAATTCGCGCGAGTGATCTTCGGCTGCTGCGCCTTGAACCAGGCGGGCATTCCCAGGGTCCCGGCGTTCAACCGGTCCACGGTCCTCCTCAGATAGGCGGTGGAGCCGAGCATGCCGGTGGAGGAGTTCACAAAAGCGATCGCAAATTGTTCGTTGCCGATAAACATGCGTCCGCCATACTCGAAGCGTTGCATGCCGGGCCCCTTGATATCGGGCTCCAGCGCCGCTTCCTCATTGAACTTGGCGCGCGCCAGCACGAGGCTCTCCCGGCCGTCGAAGGTCACCAGCATCTCATAGAGTTGCTTCTCCGGGTTGATGCCGGTGCGAGCCACAAATTCTTCCAGGGGTTCCAGCACTTTCTTCTGGCGGAGGATCGAATAGACGGGCGTCTTCGTGATCTCCTTCACTCGGATCCCCACCAGCATTTGGGTCTCCGGAGGAACCAGCACCATCAAGGCCGGGTCAATGATAACGGGGTCGTCGTCGGAGGGCTTCACGAACACCTTCACGGCGATGAACGCCACCAGCACAACGGCCAGAAATGGAAAAACGCCCTTAAGAAATATGCTCCGTCCAGAAATCATCGGCACTCCCTGCCTTATTCTCCCCCGCGCGGAAACGCGGACGCAAAACAGGCGGAACCGTGCCTGCCATTCCGGTGTGGGCCGGGGTTAGCGCGGCCAGGTCTCGAATGGAGCCTTGGGCAGTTTGTGGCCCCAGGCTTCCGGCCCCCAGCACCGCGTCCCCACGAGCGGCTCGGTCTTGCTGGTGTTCACGAGTTTCACGCCGCCCGCGGTCTTCGCCGAATCGTAGGGAATCACAAACTCGTCGTCGAGCGCTTCGCCCAGCCGGATGCCCGATTTCACTTCTACCTTGTGCTTGCCGAGCGTGCCCGTGCCATGGCTGAAGTGCAGAATGCACAGCGCCGCCGGGCCGGTAAGCATGGTTTCCGCGCCGGGCGCCAGTTCGAACTGCCGCAAGCTGAACAGTTCATCGCCATTGGGCTTGCCGTAGACGCGCCACTCGTCATGGAAGCCGCCCTGGCTGGCTTCGTTGTCGATGATCGGCAGTAGGAGGTGCTTCTCAATGACGAAGGGGTCTTTGTTCGCGCGCAGATCGATATCGGAGACCAGGCGCTGGACGCGATCTTCCCCTTCGAGCGATTCGTCCAGATGCCGGTAGAGCAGGTCCTGACCCAGGAACACTTCGCCCTCGGGCGCGAGCACGTGGCTCTGGTAGAAGCGGAAATCGTCGCGATCGCGCTGAGGCTCTTCGGTGTTGACGGCGGCGGGGCCGTGCAGAAGGCGGGTGGGTGTAAGGAAGCCGGTGCCCATGCGGATAAGCAGATTGCGGGCGTGGCTGCGGATGTAGTTGTTCTTTCCGGCGATGAAGTCGCGCACACACTCGGCCAGCATCTCTTCCGTGAAGTACTCCATCAATCCCACGGAGGTATGGCAATCGTTGCGATAGCGCTTGTTGCGCCAGGCGTTGAAGTTATAGGCTTCCGGCTTGAACGGGTGCATGTGGTGGCCGAGGGGGTAGAGATTGTCGAATTCCTTGTTGTAGAAACCCGTGCCGCCCAGGGTGCGGTAGAGCGGACCCACCATGAAGGCGGGCGCGGAGTGGACGGCGGCGTCCATGGGAATCAGGTAGCCGTCGGGGTGGTGGAAATGGCAAAGCCCTTCGCCATGGATGCCGTTGCCGGTGTCGGCGAGGATGGCGCTGCCGTTCCAGCGTTCATCGATCGCCCAGCCGTGCGGACCTTCCGGGAAGTAATCCTCGTCAGCCAGTTCGAGGTTCTTGCCGGGCAGGCAAAACTTGCGGCCCACGAAGCTGGGGAAACAGCGCAGCACGCCCCCTCCGGCTTCGGCAGCCTCCTGCACGGAAGCGGCCGCGGCCTCTTCGACGATCGGCAAATCCGAGCGGTAAAGCTTTACGTTGAGTGGAGTCCTCATGTTGGCGCCCTTTCCCCTGTTTTCTTGGACACGGCTCCGGGATAGTACTCGCCGCCGTGCGAAATCGCGGCTCTCGAACCGCGCCGGAAGAGCCTACTCTAACGAATTCGCACACGCAGAGTCCAGCTTGCGGCCAGAGGGTGCAATTTCGCCGCCCGGGGGCGGGAGCGAGTGGGGACAAATCGCGATGTGGCATGATGAATTGTCATGCGGGTTCTTGGAAATTTCGGCAGGCTCGGATGGTTGGTTATGGCCGGAATTCTGCTGTTGGCGGGATGCGGCCCCGGCGATCCCGCCGAGCTGATCGACGTGAGGGATGCGATTCCCGGCGTCCGGCTCGAAATCCGCTACGCGACGCCGAACAACTTCACGAAGAGCACGCTGTATCCGGAAGCGCGATGCATTCTGCGGCGGGAGGTGGTGGAAGCGCTCGCGAAGGTGCAACGCGATTTGAAGTCGGATGGGCTGGAGCTGGTGATCTACGATTGTTACCGCCCTCTCGCCATCCAGAAGAAGATGTGGGAGATCGTGCCGAACGAGGATTACGTGGCGAATCCGGCGAAGGGTTCGCGGCACAACCGGGGCGCCGCGATCGATGTGGGGATGTTCGATAGCTACGGCAAACGGGTGGAAATGCCCACCGACTTCGACGACTTTAGCGAGAAGGCCCATTACAGCAACATCGACCTTCCCGCGGGGATCCTCATCAACCGTCAGAAGTTGCGCACCATCATGGAGCGTCACAACTTCGCCGCGCTGCCAACGGAATGGTGGCACTTCGACTACCTTGGCTGGCAGCGCTTCCCGGTGATGGATCTGCCGTTTAAGGATGTGCCGGATTAGAGAACGTGGGGGTTTGGGAACCGATGCCGTTTGCCGTGAATGGGGAGTTGATCGAAGAGAGCGAGATCCGCAAGGAGGCGGCGCTGCTGCGTCCGCAGTTTGAGCAGGTGATGACGGATCTCGACCCGGTGGAAGCCGAACGGCAACTCTGGGAATGGTCCCGCGAAAACGTCATTGAGAAGGCGCTGCTTCGGCAGGAGGCGGTGCGCAGCGGGTTGGTGGTGACGGAGGAAGAGATTCTCCACGCCATCCAGGCGATGAGGCCGTACCAGGCGGCGGAAGCGGGCAGCGATACCGAAGCGGGGTCGGATTCCTTTAAGCGCGACGTCGAAACGCAGATTCGCGTTGAGCGGCTGCTGGCCAAGGTGGCGGAGAATGCGAAGACACCGGATAAGAAGGCTGTGACGGAGTTCTACCGGAAACACCGGGAAGAATTTCTGACACCGGAAACGATTCAAGCCGCGCACATCGTGAAGCACGTGAACGAAGACGCCACGGAAGAAGCCGCGCGCGAGGGGATCGCCGAAGCGGAACGCCGGTTGGCCGCCGGCGAAGATTTCGCGACCGTGGCCGACTCCGTTTCCGATTGCCCCGGACGAGGCGGCGACCTCGGCACGTTTGGAAGAGGCTCGATGGTGGAAGAGTTCGATGAAGCGGTCTTCGCGCTTCAGCCGGGGCAGCACTCGCCCGTCTTCCGCACTGTTTTCGGTTTCCACATCGCGCGCTTGATCGCCCGGCATCCAGAGGGAATTCGGCCGCTGAATGAGGTGCGTGGAGAGATTGAACAGCATCTCTACGAAGAAGCGCGGCGCGAAGAGATGGAGCGCTATGTGGACGCATTGAAGGAGAAAGCGGATATTCGCAAGGTAGCGGCGGCGGGATAAGCTACGAGTATGGCGGAGTTCCCCAGGATCCTGTCTGTTGATCGCCCTCACCCCTGCTGCGTGCCGGGCAAGGATCGCGCGGAACGGCTGGTCTCCTCCATCCAGGCCTCCGAACACCGGCGGCGGGCGACCACGGGCTCGCTCGAAGACATGGTGAAGCTCGATGGCGGCCGGTTTCTCATGGGTACGGAATCCGATGAGGGCTTTCCCCAGGATGGGGAGGGGCCGATCCGGGAGGTAACCCTGGACGCCTTCTTCATGGACCGGTTTCCCGTGACGAATGCTCAGTTTGAGGAGTTCGTTGCGGCTACCGGGTATGTCACGGAAGCCGAACGCTTCGGCTGGTCTTTTGTCTTCCAGCTCCACATCCCCAGGGAGCGCTATGCGGTTCTGGTCGATGCCACCGCTCCCGGTGTGGAATGGTGGTGCAAGGTGAACGGCGCGCACTGGCGGACGCCCGAAGGACCGGATTCGTCCGTGGACGGACGGGAACACTTTCCGGTGGTACATGTCAGTTGGAACGATGCCGCGGCTTATGCCGAATGGCGCGGGAAACGGTTACCCACGGAAGCCGAGTGGGAGTACGCCAGCCGTGGAGGATTGGAGCAGAAGACGTACCCGTGGGGCGACGATCTCACACCCGGCGGCCGGCATCTGTGCAATATCTGGCAGGGGGAATTCCCTCACACCAACACGGCCGAAGACGGCTACGTGGGTACGGCCCCCGCCGATGCCTTTCCGGTGAATGGCTACGGACTCTCGACAATCACGGGGAACGCCTGGGAATGGTGCGCGGATTGGTTTCACCCCACGCACCATATCACCGCCACGCGGCGGAATCCGCAAGGACCGGGCGCCGGGAGCGCCAAGGTGATGAAGGGCGGCAGTTACCTCTGCCACAAGAGCTACTGCAACCGCTACCGCGTCGCCGCCCGAACCTCCAATACGCCGGACAGCGCCACCACAAACATCAGTTTTCGCTGTGTCCGGGACCTCTAATTTCGCCAAATCGCATCCGTTACGGGGAAGAAACAGCAAAACTGGTCTATTTTTTGCAAACAGGACTATCCCAATTTGCTTGCGTAAGGTATGTTAATTTTGCTGGCGAAGTCGCGAGATCGACGTATCTTAGATCACCCGGCGCCGGAAAGGCATTGAGACAGAGATCTTCTTGGACCGCTCCGGTGGCGACGCCGGTGGCCGTAGCCGCCATCCACCGCCAAATTACGATCCGATTCCCGGGTGTTAGACCGGCCGCATGAGGTTCGCTCTCGCGTGGAGTGGCCTTGTGTGGCGGGAAGTTCAATTTCAATTGCGCAGGGAATGCGAGGCTCGTCTAAAGCAGGTTGTTGTTTGAAGGACGGGCTGCCCAAGGGTGGGGCATTTGGGATGTCAGTATCAAGGCAGGCGCGTGTGTTGATCGTGGACGACCACGATACGAATCGGTTACTGCTCCGGGAGCAGGTGACCATGAGCGGATGCACTCCGGTTCTCGCCTCGGATGGCCTCGAAGCGCTTCATGAGATTCACGCGTCCGCACCGGACATGGTGATTCTTGACCTGATGCTGCCCCGGCTGGACGGGGAATCGGTGTTGAGGAAGGTCCGCGCAAACCCGGAATTCAACCGGATGCCGATTGTCGTGATCTCCGCTCTCGCGGAGCGCGCGCGAGTGAAACGCTGCATCGATTTGGGCGCAGCCGATTTTATCCCGAAGCCTTTTCCCCCGAACGCAATTGAAGGCCGGCTTCAGCACTGCCTCTCGAACCACTCACCGGACGGGTGGGGCCCCGACCTGTTCCGCGCGCGGGAGTTCGCCTGCGAGATGGTTTCCTCGCTGGGTCTGTTGTGCCTTGCAACGAAAGGTGCGCCGTGCGGGTCTTCGAGCGCGGTGCTCGAACTCCTTGCTCGGTTTAACCCGGAAACGCGATGCCATCTGGAGCGGACCTCCGGATTCTGCCGCGTGCTGACTGCGCAATTGGCGCGTTCAGGCAGCTTCGCCTCCGTCATCGACGATACTTTTATTGAAGATTTTTCCCGCACCGCTTCTCTCCACGACATCGGGAAACTGGCGGTGCCGGATTCCATCCTCTCGAAGCCGGGCGCGCTCGATGCGGAAGAACATCGCATCATGCGGCGGCACGTCACGGTAGGCGCGGAGATTCTGCGCGAGATCTACAGGCGCTTCCCGAATGAAACGTTGTTCGAGATGGCGATCGATCTCACCCTCTATCATCATGAGCGGTGGGACGGCCTGGGATATCCGTTTGGCCTGTCGGGACAAGCCATTCCGCTGGTGGGCCGTGTGATGGCGATCGCCGATGTCTACGACGCGCTTCGCTCGGAACGCTCTTACAAAGCGGCGTTCAGCCATGAAAAGAGCCGCGACATTATTCTGGAAGGTTCCGGGAAGCAGTTTGACCCTGCTGTCGTTGCCGGCTTCCTGGCCTGCGAGCGCGAGTTCGAGAGCCTTTTCGGCAATGACGCGCCGATTGGCGCGGAGACGGCGCATCCTTCCGCGCGGCGCGAGATTTCCGTTGCGCGGCAACTCCGGATGACGGCGTCCTAGGCGTTGTCCCTTAGAGGATAAAAACCGTCCGTAAACAGAACTCCCCCGTTCACGCGCAACGAGCGCAACGGGGGAGAAAATGTAACGGCTTGCCGGGTGGCTGTGCGCCGCCGGCGTTATGCGTTCACCGCGACGTTCACCGGCGAGAGCCAGCCGTAACGGTCGGGCGCCTTGCCATTCACCAGTTCGAAGAATTCCTTCTGAATGCGTGCCGTCACGGGGCCGCGGTCTCCCTGGCCTACCGGAATACGGTCCACGCTCCGGATCGGCGTCACTTCCGCAGCGGTCCCGGTGAAGAAGAGTTCGTCCGCCATGTACAGGAACTCCCGTGGGATGGCGCCTTCCACCACTTCATAACCGAAATCGCGGGCGATGCGGATCACCGAATCCCGGGTGATACCCTGCAGGATGGAGGCGGTGAGCGGTGTCGTGTAGAGCTTGCCGTCCCGCACCGCGAAGATGTTTTCGCCGGAGCCCTCGCTAATAGCGCCGGTATGGTCGAGAACGATGCCTTCGGCATATCCGTCGGCGAGCGCCTCCATCTTCACCAGTTGGCTATTGAGGTAATTGCCGCCCGCTTTCGCGAGGCTGGGATGCGTGTTCGGAGCAGGCCGGGTCCAGGAGGAGACACAGACATCCACACCGTGGTTGACGGCTTCCTCCCCCAAATACTGGCCCCATTCCCAACAGGCGATATACACGTCCACCGGATTCTTGAGAGGGTTCACGCCAATCTCGCCGTAGCCGCGCAGTGCGATCGGGCGGATGTAGCAGGAGTTCAATCCATTCGCGCGGACCACCTCAAGAGAGGCGGCGCTCAATTCCTCGGCGGAGAAGGGCAGCGGCATGCGGTAGATCTTGGCGCTCTCAACCAGCCGCCGCGAGTGCTCCGCGAGCCGGAACACGGCGGGTCCGCTCGGCGTTTCATAACAACGGATGCCTTCAAACACGGCGGAGCCGTAGTGAACCACGTGAGAAAGCACGTGGATCCGGGCATCGTCCCATGCAATTAAACTTCCGTTAAACCAGATTTTTTCCGTGGGTTTCATGGCTGATAGGTTTGATTATAGCGGAATTAGCCCGGCAAATAGGAATCGAAACTACTGAAGGCCGCGGGAGAAGCCGGTTAGTGCGAATGGGTAGAAGCGGCGCCGGCGCTACAATGGATGCGTAGGCGGCCTCGCTCGAATTCGGATGCCCGGAGACCCATTGTCAACACAAACTCAGCTCACCGACACCCTGCGCCATGCCGCGAAACGCCGGTTTCTGGTGCTCCTGGTCAGCGCCCTGGGCGTTGCCCTCGCTGCGACGGCGGCGCTGTTCTGCTTGCTTCTCGTGCTTGGGGTGCAGGTGTTGAGCGCCGTGCCGCTGCTCGCGATCGGGCTGGGTGGGATTAGTTGGATGGCTTGGCGAGTGCGGCGGCAATGGTTGAGCCCGTATGAAACCGCCCAAGCGCTCGACCGGCGTTTCGCGCTGCCGGACACGCTATCCACGGCGTGGCATTTCTCCCATCTTGAGGAGGATGTCTCGCCTCGTCTTGAACGAATCCGCCCGCTGATCGAACGGCAGCAGGAGGAGGCTGCCGAAGCGCTCCGGCAGATTTCACCCTCGGAAGCCTTTCCTTTCGAATTGGGGCGCAGCCACCTCGCGGCGCTGTTGCTCTGCATGGCGGCCTTGGGATTGTTCGGCTATCGCTATTTCAGTTCTGAGGATCTGAATTTTCGGGAGCAACTCGCTTCCCTCCATATCCCCTTCATCGATGGGGAAGGCGCGCCGCCCCCGATGACGGGTGATGAATTGTCCAAGCCGAAAGCCGACCCCACGCGCTCCCCGCTTGCGGACTATAACCCGCCGTACGACCCATCGAGAGAGCGATTGGACGGGACATACAACGATATGCCGCCCATAGCCGGCGTCAGTGTCAGCGAGAATGGGAACGGCGAGCAGGAGGACCCCAATTCCGGCGAATCCGAAGCCACCTCGAACCTGCGTGAACAGCTTTCGAAAGACCCTCGCCGCCAGGCCGGCAACCAGGGCAAGGAAGGACAGAAGCGGGACGGCGATTCCCGCAAAGCGAACGACAAGAACAGCCTCTTCGACAAGTTCCAGCAGGCGATGAACAACATGATCGACAAGCTCGCGAACCGCGATAACCAGACCATGGAGCAGCGTGGGGAGCAGAGCAAGAATGAAGACGCCAAGCGGAAGAGCGACCAAGCCGGTGACGGTTCAGACGATTCGAGCAACCGGGAAGGCGGCCAGAAGAACGAAAACGCGGAGGCCAACGAGAATTCCAAGCAAGGGCAGGGCGGGCAGAACGCCCAGGAGGTGAACCAGCAGGCCAATGCTTCCGCCTCCGAGAAGGCGTCCGACGGCCCGGCCAGCGCAGGCGCTGACGACGGCAATAAGGACCTCGCCGCGGCCCGGCAGATTGAAGCCATGGGCAAGATCGCGGAGATTCTGGGCCAGCGCGCGGAGCAGGTAAAAGGCGAGATGAAGGTGGAAGTGCAGGCGCAGAAGGAGCAGACCCTCAGCACGGAACTCCGGGACATTCGCGCCACCCACCGGGATACGGGCGGCGATCTGAGCCGGGATGAAGTGCCCCTCCGCTTGCAGAACTACGTGAAGGAATACCTCAAGAATGCCCATGCGGCCGATGCCGCTTCACGAGCGGAAGCGAGAAAGTAGCGGCGGATCTCCCTTGCGAGGGAGAGATTTCATCCGGTTCTCCCGAAGGGCCGTGAAATAAGTGCTTCATTTTTCAGATTCGGAGTTAGACTGAAGGCGGAGATGATTCCGGTTTGCCGTGCGGAACCGGGCCGAAACGGGGCATCGATCACAGGCGTAGGTTGATACCGGGTCCTCAAGCTATCAACCCGCACAGCGCCTGCTGATCTCAAGGCAGTCACTCCCCCGAGCCCCTCGGCCCCCGCACGGCAACACTTTGTGGAAGCCGTGGCCGTGCCGGCGGTTTCGCGAAGTTCATCCGTCCCTCGCCGCATTCTTCCTTGCATCGCCGATTCTGCCGCTGTCCTGGGCGAATTGTCGCGTTACTCTGGTAGAGGTCCGCGAATCATCTACTATGCCGTCTTCGAATCGCAGTTTTTCCCGCTTTGCCTGGTTCTTTGTCGCCTACCTTGTCGCGGTGATCCTATTTGGCGCCTGGGTGCGCATCGCCGGCGCGGGCGCCGGTTGCGGCAATCACTGGCCCATGTGCAATGGCGACGTCATTCCGCAAGCGCCGGAAACCAAAACGGTCATCGAATTCACGCACCGCGTCACGAGCGGCCTTTGCGGATTGCTGGTGCTGGTGCTGGCGGTGTGGGCGCGCAGGGTGAGCCGCCCGGTGTTCTACGCCTCTCTGGCCACGCTGTTTTTCATCCTCATCGAGAGTTTCATCGGCGCGGTGCTGGTGAAGAAGGAACTTGTTGCGGGGGATACTTCCGTCTCTCGCGCAATCGTCATCAGTCTGCACCTGGTGAACACGATGCTGCTGCTCGCTGCCGCTTCCACCGTCGCCTGGTGGTCCGGCGGCGGCCCCAGAGCGATTCCCCGCTTACGGGTTTCCCGCGGTCTGCTCGCGGGTGTGGTTGTCGTCCTGATGCTCACCAGCATCACGGGGGCGGTTACCGCGCTCGGCGATACACTTTTCCCGAAGCAGCCTGCCCTCGACGGCAGCCTCATCGCGAGTTTGCGCGGAGACGTCACCATGGGCCAGCATTTTCTGGTGCGTCTGCGGATCCTGCACCCGCTGGTGGCGGTGGTCGCCGCGATGATTGTGATGGCGGTGAGCCTTGGCTTGCGACGGCAACTTCGGAAGGACGCGCCGGAAAGCCGGCGTCTCGAAGTGCTCCTGAAGTCCTGGCAGCACACGGTGCTGTTTCAACTGGTGCTCGGGGTCGTCAACATCATGCTCGCCGCGCCCGGCTGGATGCAGATTCTCCACCTGCTCACCGCCCAAGTGCTCTGGGTGGTGGTATGGGTGACGATCCTCGATCTCTGGCCGATTGCTTCCGCACCCGCCGTGGATCGAGCCGCGATCCCGCTGCGCCCCACCCACGCGGAGTGACGAATCCCGAATTTCCGCGCCGCCCGTTTATTGGCCCTTGGTGCTAGTGAGCGTAAACACGATCTGTTGCTCGTTCGGGCGGATCCCCGATCTCCCCTTGAACTTGAGGGGAACCGTGACGGCGGCCACCGCGTGATCAAGTGTCGTTTCGCGAGCATCCTGGTATGGGTTGTAGGGGTAGACCGGCCAGGTGATGCGCGTGCCGGGGTCGAGCGCCAATTTCCAGCCATGGTGCCGAACTTCGCCACCCAGCGCCGCCGCGTCCAGGTCCAGCGGGTCCTTGCCGATCACGAAGCGGCGCCCCGCGCCTGTCACGAGTTCCTCGCCCGGATGCAGGCAAAGTTGCAGCGTGAGATTCGATTCTTCCGGCGGCTCATACTTGCCGGTGATATTGAAGGTCAGTTTCACCTCGTTTGCCGTGGGCTCCGGGATTTCGAGATCCGCAAAGAAGCGTTGATAGGCCACGGAGAGCCGGTCGCCTTGCGGCGTCATTTGCAGGCGGCTGCTGGTGGGCGTATGCTGCACGAGGCCCGAAACTTTCTCCACGAAGGTGGCCAATTCCAACTGCCGTTTGGAATTGGCGCCGTTGATAATCAAGCCCAGCTCCTTATGGAAGATTTCGACATTCCCCTGGCGGTCCAAATAAAACCGGTTGAGTGGTGTGGGTGTGTCGATGATGCCGGAAAGGGCAATCATCCAGGGGCCGGCCTTGCGCATTCCCGCTGAAATCTGAAGCTGATGGTAGCCTCGCTCTTCATCCTGCGGAATGGCCGCGAGATCTCCTTCATGGTAATAGAGCGCGTTCTGCGCCACCCAACCCAGGTTAGACGGGCGTGGATCCATCGTGAGGGTGTCTGCTTGCATCTCGGCGAGCCGCCGCCCATCCGGGAAGCGGGAGAAACCAAAAGCGCCCGCGGAACCCTCGTGCCCGTACCGGTTTCGGTCGTCCACGACATGGACGGAAGTGCCATCGAAATAGGTGAACCACTTATGCAGATCCGTGGCCTTGCGCAGGGCGCGGATGGCATCCGGATCGTCGCTGTGTTCGCTATAGAGCGCCACCGCGGCGGTGGTGAGGTGGTTATAGCCGAGGGTCGGCCCGTTGCGGCTGTGCTCGCCCCAATAGCCGTCGGGGGCCTGCTCCACGGTCACGAAGCGGCGATAGATGTGCTCGCCGAGCGCTTCCATTTCCGGTTTCTCAAATACTTTCCCGGCCAGAAACAGGTTCATGGCATAGAGCGCGTAGTGATTGGCGGAGGTGCCGATGTAGGGCGTGGCATACCAGGGGAAATCCCTCCGGGGGCGCGCCCAATCTTCGACGATATCCACGTTGTGCAGAATCTCCCGGCGCCAGCGGGCCTCGCGTTCCGCCCCCAGCTCGCCTTTCAGCAGCCGGTAGGCTTCCATCCACATGTAGGTATCCCAATCGCTATCCAGACGGGTTTCGAAGAAGCGCTCCTCACTGGCCGCGGCCAGCATATCCCCAATCGCGAGGGCCTGTGCAAGCATTTTCGGGTTGCGATAGTCCGGGTTGTCGCGGTGTTGCCTGGTGTACAACACGGCGGGCGAGAGAATCGAATACGGGAAGTGCGTGCCGCCGCCGCCCGCTTCGATAGCGCGCAGGTTGGGGCCATTCTTATCGAGCATCTCCTGCGCAAACTTCACGCTCTTCGCCATCCGCTCGAAGTACGCCCCGGGCAGAGACGCGCCGCTCGACCACGGGATGCAGAGGAGGCCCAACGTCAAAGTCACGCCGAGCATCGCCATTCGCTTCGAAAGTTCACGAAACATGTTTTTCCTTCCTGTCACGCAAGCGGGTGCGCCGCGTGAGGTCTGCTTGCCGTCGGGATTTCCACGGACATCGCCCGCGGCCGTGCTCCCGGTGGAGAGAATCGTGCGGCGCGGGCGGAATCGCAGGGTCAATTCTCTCATATTCGTTTCAACGCGGTGAGGGAATGTGCCGCCACAGCGTGGGCGGCCCCGCAAGAGTCGCGGGAACAGCGGCGAAAAGAACCCCACGGACTGGCCGCCCGGCGGCAAAGGATGACAGAATAGGCCCTTGGAGGTTCCATCCGTGGCTAGTTCGACGACATCACCAACGGTGATCCTGATTGCAAGCGGAGACTTGCGCCTAAGCGCCAACCGGGTTTGCTGGCCCGCGCAGCAGGCGGTGGAGGAGGCCGTGATGGCCGCCATTCGCGGCCTGGGGCGGGACGTGAAGCGCGGCCATCCGGTTGACCCGGTGAAGGGGCATGGCTTTATCGATAGCCAGAAGGCCGGCATGGAGATCTTCCGGCAGATTCCGCCCGATGCGCCGCTCGTGGTTTGCGAGGCGGTCTGGCAATACAGCCACCACGTGCTCGCAGGATTGTATTCCCATCGCGGCCCGATTCTCACCGTGGCGAATTGGAGTGGGCAATGGCCGGGCCTCGTGGGGATGCTGAACCTCAACGGCAGCCTCACCAAGGCGGGTGTGAAGTATTCGACGCTGTGGAGCAATGATTTCACCGATGAGGCGTTCCTCAACGGCCTGCGGGATTGGCTTGGCGGCAAGCCGGTGCGGCACGACCTCTCCCACGTCCGCGCGCTCGGGGATGTCCGGCTGCCCGAAGAACCCGCGAAGGCCGGGCGCAAGGTTGCCGCTGCGCTGCGGGCGGAGAAGGCCATCATGGGCGTCTTCGACGAGGGCTGCATGGGCATGTACAACGCCATCATCCCGGACGAGATTCTGCACCCCACCGGTGTGTTCAAGGAGCGGCTGAGCCAAAGCGCGCTCTATGCCGCGATGCGCCGCGTGAGCGGTGAAGAAGCGCAGGATGTGCGGAATTGGTTCGACACGCGCGGCGTCACCTTCCGGACGGGCACGAACGAGGAGACGGAACTAACCGATGCGCAGATTCTCTCCCAGTGCAAAATGTATATCGCCGCCGTGCGCATCGCGGCGGAGTTCGGCTGCGCCACCATCGGCATTCAGTACCAGCAGGGCCTCAAGGATATCTGCCCGGCGTCGGATCTCGTGGAGGGCACGCTCAACAACGTGGACCGGCCGCCCGTGAAGGATGCAGCCACCGGCGCGGTGCTTTTCGAGGGCGAGGCGCTTCCCCACTTCAACGAAGTGGACGAGTGTGCCGGGCTCGACGGGTTGCTTACTTACCGGCTGTGGAGAGCCCTCGGCTACGCGCCGGAGAACACGCTTCACGATATCCGCTATGGCGAGGACTACACGCTCAACGGCAAGACCGAGTTCGTCTGGGTGTTCGAGATCTCGGGCGCGGTTCCACCGGAGCATCTCATCGGCGGTTGGGCGGGGGTCACCAGTGAGCGCCAGCCCCCCATGTTCTTCCCGCTGGGCGGAGGCACGATCAAGGGCGTCTCGAAACCGGGCGAAGTCGTTTGGAGCCGCGTCTACGTGGAAGACGGTATCCTCAACGCGGATCTCGGTCTCGCGAAGGTGGTGGAATTACCGGCCGAGGAAACGGAACGCCGCTGGCGGGAGACGACGCCGCAATGGCCCATCATGCACGCCGTGACCTATGGCGTCTCGCGCGATCAGTTGATGGCCAAGCACAAGAGTAATCATATTCAGGTGGCCTACGCGCCGGATCTCGCCGGGGCGCGGCGCGCGCTCGCGGCCAAGGCGGCGGCCTTCGCCGAACTAGGCATCCGCGTGTTCGTGTGCGGAGACGAAACGGGCGTTTAGCCTGACCGTGTGCAGCGGGGCTGGGCAGGGTGCTTTCTTGCGGAGGACCGGCCCCGCTCGCGGTACAATCGAAGGGTCGGCAGGCATCCGCCACGGCCGTATCCGCCCTAGTTGCAATACCGTTCAATCGGTGTCCGGATGGGGGAGTCTGTTCTCGCATGGAAGAAATCAAGAAAAAGTTGCAAGCGGAGATCGCCGCCCTCGAGCATGAATTGCGGAGCGAACTTCCCAAGGAAATCGCCAAGGCGCGCGCGCACGGCGATTTGAGTGAGAATGCCGAGTATCACGCGGCGAAAGAGCGGCAATCGTTCGTGGATGCCCGCCTCTCCCAACTGAAGAAGCGGCTGGGCGAGTTCTCGATGATCGACATGACAAAGATCCCCCGGGATCGCGTGGGTCTCGGTTCCACCGTGGTCGTGCTCGATCTCGATAAGAATGAGGAAGTGCGCTACAAGCTGACCACTTCCGAAGAAACCGACGTACACGCGGGGCTGATTTCCACGAGTTCCCCCATCGGGAAAAGCCTTCTCAACAAGGAAGTGGGCGATATTGTGCGTATCCAGATCCCGGGCGGCGTGAAGGAAGTGGAGATTCTCTCGCTCAAGACGATTCACGATAACTGAGCGCGAGGGCGAATCGGACATGACGTATACAAGCGCAATCGGTCGAACCTGCAATTGGTTACTGGTGCGAATTGTCGGCGCGCTGGCGCTTTCGAGAGTTCACCCCAACGTCCTGACTTTTATCGGGCTTATCATCAACGGCGTCGGTGCGTGGCTGCTCGCCACCGGGCGATTCTGGCAGGCCGGCCTGGTAATCATCGGCGCGGGTATCTTCGATATGGTGGATGGGCGCGTTGCGCGGCAGACCAACCAGGTGACGAAGTTCGGCGGGTTCTTCGATTCCGTCATCGACCGTTATAGCGACCTCGTGCTGCTGATCGGTCTTCTGATCTATTACGGAAACGCCAACCGCAATGTGTATGTGGTGCTGACGGCGATCGTCATGATGTCGAGCATCATGATCAGTTACACCCGCGCGCGCAGCGAGAATTTTCTGCCCCAATGCAAGGTGGGCTTTCTTGAGCGTCCGGAGCGAATTGTGCTGCTGATTATCGGTTCGCTCTTCAACAAGATGGCGCCCGTCCTGTGGGTGATCGCCGTTCTGGGAACCTTCACCGTCGTGGGCCGAATCATGTACACGTGGCGGGAGCTCAAGCCGGCCGATGAAGAAGCCATGGCGGAGCAGGCGGCCCGGGCCAAGGCCAATAGCGCGGAGGTCGTGCGCCAGGCGGTGGCTCACTCGAAGTAAGGCCGGCCCGCACGGGACCGGTAACCCGCGCTGCGCTATTTTCCGATCAGTTTGGCGAGTTTTGAACCGGGGCGCACGATCGTTTCTTCCCGCTCCGGGCCCGTTGCCACGCAGCCCACTTCCACACCGGTTGCCGCTTCCAGGAATTCCACATAAGCGCGCGCGCCCGCGGGCAGTTCCTCATAGCGGGTGACGCCGGCGGTCGTGCCTTCCCATCCTGGGAGGACCTCATAGACCGGTTCGAGCGCTTCCACGTCGCGGATGCGCGCGGGCAGCCAATCCAGTTCTTCCCCGCGCAGCTTGTATTTCATGCAGACGGGGATTTCCTTGAGGCCGTCGAGCACGTCCAGCTTGGTGAGCACCATCGAATCGAAACCGTTGATCGCGGCGGTGTACTTAAGAATCGGCACGTCGAACCAGCCGCAGCGGCGAGGACGGCCCGTGACGGCGCCGAACTCTTTTCCCGCGGCGCGGATCGCATCACCCTGTTCGCCATGAATCTCGGTGGGAAAGGGGCCGCCGCCGACGCGCGTGATGTAGGCCTTGGAAACGCCGAGGATCCCGTCGATGCAGGTGGGCGGCACTCCGGCGCCCGTACACGCTCCACCGGCAGAGGCATTGGAACTGGTGACGAAGGGATAGGTGCCGTGGTCCACATCGAGCAGCGTCCCTTGCGCGCCCTCAAACATCACCTTCTTGCCCTCGCGCAAATACCGGTTCAGCAACTGCGCGGTATCGGTCACCATGGGCCGGATCATTTCGGCCAGTTCTTCATACTGCGAACAGATGGCGCCGGCGTCGATCCGGTCGCCGAGCTTGAACGCTTCGAGCACGGTCTGCTTATCGTCTGCAATCGCTTTGAAGGCTTCACGGAAAAACCCGCGATCGAGCAAATCCGCGATGCGCAGGCCGCGCCGCGCCACTTTGTCCTCATAGGCGGGTCCGATGCCGCGGGCCGTGGTGCCGATCGCGATACGGCCTTCCCGGGCTTCACTGAGCTTTTCAACGAGGGGATGGTAGGGGAAGATAACGTGCGCGCGATCGCTGATGGCAAGCTGCTTCTCCACTTCGACGCCGCTCGCGCGCAGGCTTCCGATTTCCGCCATCAGCGCGCCGGGGTCCACCACCAGGCCGTTGCCGATCACGGCAATCTTACCGGGCCGCAGAATTCCGGCCGGGATCAGTTTCAACACGAATTTCCTGGGGCCGACATAGACGGTGTGGCCGGCATTGTGGCCGCCCTGATAGCGGACGATCACGTCGAAGCGCTCTGAAAACAGATCGACGATCTTGCCTTTACCCTCATCGCCCCACTGGGCGCCCAGCACGATAATGTTACTCATTTGCTCAAGCCCAAAACTCCTTATTGTATCTCGAACCGTATGGTACGCTGACGGTTTATGTTGTTGGCCGAGATTTTTCAGGGTTTGGGCGAGAATGCCTTTCGCGAGCTTCTGGGGCAGATCTCCATGGGGAAGCTAAAGATCTACCGGATCTACGAAGCCGTCAAAGTCCGGATGCACCTCACGAAGCTCAATGCGGAAACCTTGCGCAAGGTGGAGCCTCGCCTGTGGGATCGCATCTCCCAGGGGGAAGAAGCACTTGCCGCGGAACTCTCCCAGGCGGTTCTCGTCTCGAAACTCGACGTGGTGATCGAGGTGCTGAACCATCTCGGCATCCCGCACAACGAGGGATTCTTCGAGAAAGATACGGACCTGCCCGCTTATCTGCCCGAGGGCTGGCAGGCGAAAGTGTATGACGAGTTCAAGGGAAAGCATTCCCCGGCTCTGCTCGTCTTTTACGTGAACCACCTCGCGAAGGAAGCCACCGACGGAACGGCCGCGCTGTTCCTGCCCGCGGAAGCCACTCCGGCCGCCTGACACCGCTACGTGTGAATGCGCGGTTGAGATTCCGTGAGTTCTACCGGCGATTCCCCCGGCACTAAGTCGAGAATCGTTACTTCCGGTCGGCAATTGAACCGGATTCCGCCGTAGACGCCGCCCACCCCGCGCGTGATGTAGACGCGGCGGCCCTGCCATTCATAGAGCCCCGCATAATAGGCGCGGTCGAGGATTGGGAGTATTGGCGGCCCCACAAGCGGGATGTTCACCTGCCCGCCGTGCGTGTGCCCGCAGAGCAGCAGTTCCCAGGAAAAGTATTGCAGCACGGCCTTCGTATCCGGGTTGTGAGAGAGCACCACGCGCAATTGCTCCGCTTGCTTGGGGAGGCCGTCGAACGCCGCGTGGGAATTGAACTCGCGGGTCCAGAAATCGGCGAGCCCCACCAGATGCAGCCGGTGTCCATTGATCTCCTGTTCCGTGGCCGCGTTCTGGAGTACTTGAATACCGGCATCGGCCAGCAACTCCCGGATACGGGCCGAAGTCCGGAAGCCGGAGCGCAGTTCGCTCCATCGTCCGCCGTCATGGTTGCCGACGGAGGCGAACGTGGGCGCTGCCGCCGGAAGCACCGTCAGCACGTCGCGGTAGCGCTTCAGGTCGCATTGCGTGTTCGTGGTGACGTAGTCCCCGGTGAGGCAGATCAGGTCCGGATTTTGCGCGAGTCCGAGTTGAATGGCCGTTTCGATACGGGAAAAGGGAATTGCCGGCGAGGCATGGAAATCCGACAGGTGCAGGATGCGCAGGTTCGTTCCGGGCGCAAGCCAGCGGCTGGGAATCCGGCATACCGCTAGCTCAAACCAATTCGGCTCCACGCGGTACACGTAGGAACCGGCCGCAAGACTCCCGCCCACAGCCAGACCTCCGGCGCGCAGCAGTGTTCGGCGGGCGATTTGCATTCTCCTTTCAGGATAACCAAGCGCTCAAGCGGAAGGCCCCGTGGCGGCGAGGCCCCGGAAGAATTTCGTGCGGGGTGAGATCCCATCGCAAGATTGTTTGAGAATTTTCCCCCGGTTCCCCTACTTCTCTTTCGGAAGAGTTATGCGCAAAGGATGGCGCCGGATTCTATTGCTCGCCGTGGGTCTCACCGTAGGCGTCTGCCTTCTGCTGCCTGGCGCTCCTCCGAGCGAGGCGCGTGCCGGCTCGAGCGATGCGGCAACCCTTGCCTACCGGGCCAAACGGGCGCGCCAGTTCGAGAAGGCGATCGGGTGGTTCGAGAAAGCGCTGGACGCCGATCCGGAGAACCTGCCGCTTCGGAAAGACCTCGCCTATACCCTGCTCGCCATCGGTAAGAGCGAGCAGGCGCGGGATGAATTCGGCGCGGTGCTCCGCCGCGACCCCAGCGATACCTACCTGGCGCTCGAATATGCGTTTCTCTGCCACGAAACGAACAAACCCTCGGAGGCCTGGGCGCTGTTCCGCAAGCTGCGCGATGCCGCCAACCCGGAGCATCGCGCCACGGCCATCCGAACCTTCGCCACGATGGATGCGGAACTCCTCAGCCGCATCGCGCGCCTCGAAGAAGCGCTCCGGCGCGATCCCGGCAACTACGGCAGCCATCTGGAGCTTGCCAAGACGCGGCGCATTCGCAACGAATACGCCGCCGCGGCCAAGGAATTTGAAGCCGCCTACCGGCTGAAGAAGCAGTACCCGGAAGTGCTGATCGAACTGGCGGATGCGCTCCGCAGGGCTGGCGAAGAGGCGCGGGCGGCCGCCGTGACGCTCACCGCTTCCCGTTCCTCCTCCGCCTATGTGGCCGAGCAGGCCAAGGCCTTGCTCCCCGCTCGCTATCCCTATCTTTCCGAGTTCGAGAACGCCCTGCGCTTTGATGCCGCGCAGCCTGTGTTGCGGCGGGAGATGGGGTTCTTTCTGCTCTCGCTCGGCAGAAAGCCCGAAGCGCGGGCAGCGTTTGAGCAAGTGCTGCTCGAAGACCCGGAAGATCTGCTGGCATCCGCGCAGCTTGGGTTTTTGGAGTTGGAGCAAGACCGACGCAAATCCGCCATCCCCCTGCTTCGCGCCGCGCTCGCCACGAAGGACGCCGCTCTCCGCCAGCGCATCACCGAAGCGCTCGCGAAGCCGGGTTCACCGGCCGGCGTGAGCGCATCGGAAGCGGAGCTTCCCCCTGCGGCCGCGCCTATCTCCCAAGGCACGCTCACAAAAAGCCTCAGTGAAGCGGAGGCCGCGCGAGCCATGGCACGCAAGAGCTACGACGCCGGCTTCATCCCGGATGCAATTCGCTATTACCAGGAAGCGCAGCGGCTGGACCCCGCCAATTTCGACACCATGCTACGCCTCGGCTGGAGCCTCAACATGGCCAAGCGGGACGATGAGGCGTTGCGCTGGTTCTCGCTCGCCGCCCGTAGCCCGGAACCCGCGATTGCCGGTGAAGCGAAGGCCGCGATCCGCAATCTCACCACGCCCGCGCCCTCTTCCTCCGGCATGGTTGCCGCCAACCCCCGCCAGGGGCTGGTGGCAAGCGTATGGGCGATGCCGATGCATTCCACGCGATGGGGCAGCACTTTCAGCTATGCCCAGGCAAAACTCGAATGGGAAGAGCCCCGTATGCCGGTGGTTCCGTACCTCTCGCTGCGCTTCGTGGGAGACACCACGGGTTCCATCGGGGCCGCCAACCCGCAGTTCCTTTCGGAGAACTCCTTCATCCTGGGTTTGGGCGCGCGCACCCGGCTCTGGAACGGCATGCTCGCTTGGGGAGAAGCGGGCTCCACCATGGCCTATCTCAGTTCCCGCCGCCGGGAGACCGGGCGGTTCCTGTCAGATTACCGGGGTGGTGTCTCACAGATCCGTCTTTTCGGCCCTTCTCTACTGAACGCCAAAGCAGGCGCCTTCGCGGAGACGATGAACGATCTTGTCTACATTCACCGCTTTGACCGCGATACGCTGGCGATTTCCCGCAACCGCGTTGGGGGGCACTTGG
>JADYZL010000001.1 GCA_020853155.1 Bryobacterales bacterium | reverse complement strand
TCAGGCCCAGGTCCACCCCTTGCGCACGATGGGTTTGAGGTATTTGTTCGCGCTTTCGTTGTTCGTGAAGCGCATCTTCGCGGGGTCGTATTCGAGCTTGCCCTCCGTGCGGATAGCGGCGACGCCGAGGAGCATCCACTCGACAAAGGGCGCGGCGATGTTGAAGTTGGAACAAGCCTGTTCGCCGCCCTTGCAGGCGCGAATCCAATCGTTGTAATGGCCGGGCGAACGCGTAAGAGATTTCGCCGGGAACTTGTAATCCGCCATCTTCGAGACCGGGATCAGGCGCGTATCCTCGCCGTAGGTGCCGGTGGTGAGCATCCCCTTGTCGCCGATGAAGAGGCTACCGTTCGAGGTGGGCTTGCGGGCATCCGGATTCTTCTGGACCTCCAGGAACTTCGCGTAGTCGAAGACATCGCCGACATAGGGGCTGTTCCCGGTTACGGGGGCGCTGCCGCGCGGCGTGGGAATGCTTGGCAGATCGCCAAGCAGTTCCCCCGCGGGGACACCCTGGATCTCAGGCTGCGCTTTCATGCCGTCATACCAAAAGAGCTTCACGGCGGGCATGGAACCGCGGGCGGGGAAGTCAAAGCGGGTGACGGATTGCAGCGGGAACTGGAAGCTGCTGACGCCTTCGCGCTTGATGCATTCGACGCTCGTGGGCGAGCCAAGCTGAAGCGCCATGTTTGGGGCTCCCAGGATGTGGCAGGCCATATCGCCTAGCGCGCCGCAGCCGAAATCGAAGAAGCCGCGCCAGTTGAACGGGAGATAGAATCCGAAGGAGTTGGGCTTGCCGGTGTCCGGGCCGGCGGTGAAGGGGCGATTTTCGGCGAGGCCCAGCCAGAGATCCCAATCGAGCGTGGCGGGGATGGCGGTGGGCGCGGGAATCTTGGTTTCGCCTTGCGGCCAGACGGGGCGGTTCGTCCAGGCATGCACTTCGGTGACGTTGCCGATTTCGCCATCCCAGATCATTTCCGCAGCCTGCCGGGTACCCTCGTTCGAGTAGCCCTGGTTGCCCATCTGCGTGGCGACGCCGTATTTGTTCGCGGTCTCCCGCAATAGCCGCGCCTCCCAGATGGTGCGGGTGAGAGGCTTCTGCGTGTAGACGTGCTTGCCGCGCGTCATGGCCCAGTTGGCCGCCATGGCGTGCATGTGGTCCGGGGTGCTGACGATGACGGCATCGATGCCGTTGCCTTCCTTGTCGAGCATTTTCCGGAAGTCACGGTACTTGGGGACTTTCTCGTAACGCTTGTACGTTTCGGCGGCGCGCGCTTCGTCGGCATCGCAAAGGGCGACGATGTTTTCCTCGCGGCAGCCATAAATATCGCTACGGCCCTTACCGCCCGAGCCGATGGCCGCGATGTTCAGCTTTTCATTGGGGGACTTGTAGCCCAAGCGTTTGAGAGACGCGGAGCTGCCGAATCCGGCGAGGGGGACGGCGGCCGCGAAGGCGGAGCCGAGGAAGAAATACCGTCGATTCAACGTGCCTGGCAAGGGAACCTCCTATGTTCGTTCCTTATCGTATCGCGCCGGAAGAAGTAGCGGCGTGGATGCGGCGGGTGGGGAACCGGGGGTGCGTGACCGGAGTCACGGCTTGCCGCCGGGCGCGGGTGTAGGCTGAAGGCATGCAGGAACTCACCCAGATTGGCGGCACGGGGCATGAGGGCACGGCGCGCGGGGCGGCGGGAACGCATCCGCAAGGGCATCCCGGCGCATCGCGCCCGCATGGGCATCCCGTCGCCGGCGGCCCGCTGGGTCGGCCGGGCATGAAGGGCGGGCATGGCCACATGGCGAAGCGCGACTATGCGCTGACGCCGTTGAACATTTACTGGGAGATGACACAAGCGTGCGCGCTCGCCTGCCGCCATTGCCGGGCGGAGGCGATGCCGCTGCCGCATCCGAATGAACTCACCTACGCGGAAGGGTTGCGGTTTCTCGACCAGATCAAGGATTTCGGAGATCCGCTACCGCACCTGATTCTCACGGGCGGAGATCCGATGAACCGCCCGGATCTCTTCATGCTGATCGACGAGGCGCGGGCGCGGGGTATCGGAATTTCGATTACGCCGGCGGCGACTGCGATGCTGTCGCGGACGTTGTTCGAGAAGCTGAAGGACCACGGCGTGGAAGGGCTTGGGCTGAGCCTCGATGGGTCCGACCCCGCGCATCACGACGCCATCCGCGGGGTGGAGGGCACGTTCGCCCGGACCATGCAGGCGATCGCATGGGGGGAAGAACTCGACATGCCCATGCAGATCAACACGCTGGTTTCGGCCGAGACGGCGGCGGATATTCCCGCGGTGTATGAACGGCTGAAGCCGCACCGGATCTCTCGCTGGAGCCTGTTCTTCCTGATCCCGGTGGGGCGCGGCAAGGTGCTGCAAGCGTTGCCGGCGGAAGAGGCTGAAGAGTTGATGCGCTGGGTCTACAACACCTCGAAGACCGCGCCGTTCATCGTGGCCACGACGGAAGCGCCTTCCTACCGTCGCGTGGCGCTCGAACAGATGCGGGCGGAGGGGATGACGGGAGACCAGATCAAGCAGAGCGGCTCCGCGCGCGCGTTCGGCATTCGCGACGGGCACGGGATCATGTTCGTCTCAAACACCGGTGACATTTGCCCGGCCGGCTTCTTGCCGGTGACCGCGGGCAACGTGCGCCAGGACAACGTGGCAGATATCTACCGGAATGCGCCGCTCTTCAAGCAGATGCACGAGCCGCACCATTTTGAGGGCAAGTGCGGATATTGCGAGTACAGCGCCCTCTGCGGCGGGTCCCGGGCGCGGGCCTTCGCGGCCACGGGGAATCCTTTGGGAACGGATCCGCTTTGCACCTACGAGCCGGCGAAGCCAGAGGGCCGGTAGCGGCGTTCCAACGGCGAAGCACCCCGTTGCGCGGGCGGCGCCGACCGGTGAGCCGGAAAAACGCCGCGCCCTTGCGCCTTGATTCAAGGGTGCGCGACATAAAAGTGGAGATCAAGCCGCCCGGCGGGCCTCCCAGTAGTCTTCGAAGCGGCCGTTGAGATGGGAGCAGCGCAAGGCGAGGATGGCATTGGC
Organism: Bryobacterales bacterium; assembly: GCA_020853155.1. Lineage (GTDB taxonomy): Bacteria > Acidobacteriota > Terriglobia > Bryobacterales > Bryobacteraceae > JACTMJ01. The sequence goes on along the minus strand of JADYZL010000001.1, from coordinate 22 downwards.
GCCATCGACAGTCCAGAACATT